>JAAFHE010000001.1 GCA_013298265.1 Lysobacterales bacterium
CGCCGCGAACCTGGACGAGAACATCAGCACGTTCCTGGTCAAGAAGGGCCGCCTCAAGGAGGCGGACCTGGTGCGTGCGCGGCGCGTGCATGAGGAATCCGACAGCGACTCCCTCGTCGACCTGCTCACGCGACTAGGCCTGGTGTCCGAGCGTGACATGGCCGAGTCGATGGCCGAACTGCTCCGGCTGCCGATGCTGGGCGCCAAGGATTTCCCGGAAGCGCCGCCGGCCAACGTGACCTTGTCGGTGCGCTTCCTCAAGCAGTATCACGTAGTCCCTGTGAGTGAGAGCGAGACCGAGGTCGGCCTGCTCGTGGCCGATCCCGCCGAGCCGTATCCGGCCCGCGCGGTGGAACTGGCGACCGCCAAGAAAGTATCGCTGCTCGTCGGTCTGCGCTCGGAAATCGACGATCTTATCGAGCGCTACTACGGCCAGGGCCGCTCGGCCATGGGCACTATCGTCGAGACCCTGTCCGACGAGGCCACCCGCGGCGAAGACGACATCGAGCACCTGCGCGATCTCGCTTCCGAAGCGCCGGTGATCCGCCTCGTCAATCTGATCGTGCAGCGCGCGGTCGAGCAGCGCGCCTCGGATATCCATATCGAACCGTTCGAAAGCCGCCTCAAGGTGCGCTACCGCATCGACGGCGTGCTGCATGAAGTCGAGTCGCCGCCGGCCGCTTCGACCGCTGCGGTGATCTCGCGCGTCAAGATCATGGCCAAGCTCAACATCGCCGAGCGCCGCCTGCCGCAGGACGGCCGCATCATGTTGCGCGTGCAGGGCAAGGAGCTGGATCTGCGCGTCTCCACCGTGCCGACCTCGTGGGGCGAGTCGGTGGTCATGCGTATCCTCGATCGCGAAAGCGTGGTGTTCGATTTCCACACGCTGGGCTTCACCGACGAATTCCTGCCGCGTTTCATGAAAGTGCTGGAGCTGCCGCACGGCATCATGCTCGTGACCGGTCCGACCGGCTCGGGCAAGACCACGACGCTGTACACGGCGCTGTCCAGGCTCAACCAGCCCGATGTCAAGATCATCACGGTCGAAGATCCGGTCGAATACCAGATCGAAGGCATCAACCAGATCCAGGCCAAGCCGCAGATCGGCCTGGACTTCAGCCATGCGCTGCGTTCCATCGTGCGCCAGGACCCCGACATCATCATGATCGGGGAAATGCGCGACCTGGAAACCTGCCGCATCGCGATCCAGTCGGCGCTGACCGGCCATCTCGTGCTGTCGACGCTGCATACGAACAACGCCGCTGGCGGCATCACCCGCCTGCTCGACATGGGCGTGGAAGACTATCTGCTGACCTCGACGGTCAACGGCATCCTCGCGCAGCGCCTTGTGCGGCGCCTGGACAAGGACCATGCCGAACCCTATACGCCGCTGCCCGAGGTCGTGCGCGAGTTCAACCTCGACAAGCTCGGTGGCCCGGGTCCGCTGCAGCTGTACAAGCCCATGCCCAGTCCGAACTATCCGAGCGGCTACTACGGCCGCACCACGATCATGGAGTTCATGGTCATGTCCGATCCGCTGCGGCGGCTGGTCATGCAGCACGCCGGCATGGGCGACCTGGAACAGCAGGCGCGCAGCGAAGGCATGCGCACCATGTACGAGGATGGCCTGGTCAAGTCGCTGGCCGGTGTCACCACGCTCGAGGAAGTGCTGCGTGTCTCGCAGGATGGTTAGCGGGCAGATCCGCGCCTGGCCGTCCTTTGATTCTCCACCTCAAGAACTCACCTAGTCCTCGCCGATGCCCTTGTTCCGCTACAAAGCCGTTACGCCCGCCGGCGAGACGCTCGAAGGCCAGATGGAGGCCGCGTCCACCGACGAGGTCATCGCGAAGCTGCAGGACGCCGGCAACATTCCGCTGGACGCGCGCGCGGCCGATACGGCCGACGGCGGCAGCCTGCTGAGCCTGCTGGCCCGGCGCAATACGTTCGGCGCGTCCCAGGTTGTGCAGTTCACGCAGCAGCTCGCGACCATGCTTGGCGCAGGCCAGCCATTGGACCGCGCACTGCAGATCGTGCTCGACCTGCCCAGCGACGAAAAATCCCGCCGCATGCTCGAGCGTGTGCGCGATACCGTGCGTGGCGGTGCGCCGCTGTCGGATGCCCTCGAGGCCGAGCACGGCGTGTTCTCGCGCCTGTACGTGAACATGGTGCGTGCCGGCGAGGCCGGCGGCTCCCTCGACGAAACCCTGCGACGCCTGGCCGAATACCTCGAGCGTACGCGTGAGCTGCGCGGCAACGTCATCAACGCGATGATCTACCCGGCCTTCCTGATCGGGATGGTGTTCGCGTCACTGATGATCCTGCTGATCTACGTGGTGCCGCAGTTCGTGCCGATGTTCAACGACATGGGCGTGGACATGCCGCTGATTACACGCATCGTCTTCGGCATCGGCACTATCCTGCAGAAATTCTGGTGGCTGCTGATCGTCGTGGGCGTGTTCGGCTTCGTCTGGCTGCGCAAGCAGTATTCGCAGCCGGACACACGCCTGGCGCTGGATTCGCGCCTGCTTTCGGTGAAGGTGTTCGGCGACGTCATCCTGAAGCTGGAGACCGCACGCCTGACGCGCACGCTGGGAACTTTGGTCAAGAACGGCGTTCCGTTGTTGGGCGCGATGACGATCGCGCGCAATGTCATGAGCAACGCGGCGCTGTCCGAAGCGGTGGCCGCCGCCACTGAGGAGGTCAAGCGCGGCAATGGCCTGGGTTTCGCCCTTAGCCAGAGCAAGCGCTTCCCCAAGCTGGCTCTGCAAATGGTCGCGGTCGGCGAGGAATCCGGTGAGCTCGACGGCATGCTGCTCAAGACGGCCGACACGTTCGACCTTGAAGTCAAGAATACCCTGGACCGGCTGCTGGCCGCGCTGGTCCCGGTGGTGACGATCGTGATGACGGTACTGGTGGCGATGATCATGATGGCGATCATCCTGCCGATCATGAACCTGGCCGGTTCGGTTCAATAATTCGGGAGAATGTAATGAAGTATAAATTTTCAGGTCACGGCGGCGTGCGCCGCGCCGCCGGCTTCAGCCTGCTGGAAATGCTGGCTGTGATCGTGCTGATCGGTATCGTCGCCGGCATTGTGGTCAATCAGGTCGGCAAGAACGTCGACAAGGGCAAGTGGAACGCGGGCAAGGCGCAGCTGCAGAAGCTGGCGATGAGCATCGAAGCCTACGGGCTTGACAACGGTGGCCCGCCGGAGCGCCTCGAGGATCTGGTCTCCAAGCCGTCCAACGCGCCGAACTGGAAGTCCGGCTACGCCAAGGAGTCGGACCTCAAGAGCCCGTTCGGCAGCGCCTTCGGCTACAAGAAGCCCGGCGAGCATGGCGACTTCGACATCGTGTTCTACGGCAAGGACGGCAAGCCTGGCGGCGAGGAATACAACGCTGACCACGGTAACTGGCAGTAATGGGTGATGAGAATGGCGGACGGCGAATCGCGCATCGGCATTGCCGAACCGGGCATCTGCCCGGGCGCTGATGCCCGCCGTGACGGCATCTGCCGTCGCGGTGCCGCCGTTCGGCCGGCGCGCCAGCTCGGCTTCAGCCTGCTGGAACTTATGGCGGTGCTGATCCTGATCGCGATCGCCGTGACCATTGCATCGGTCTCGGTCGCCAACAGTCTGAGCAGCGCCAAGATCCAGGCGGTCAGCCGTGACCTCGTCGCGGCGCTGCGCTACACGCGCGGCCAGGCCATCGTCAAAGGCCAGCAGAAGACGCTGGATGTCGACCTGGAGGACATGAGCTATACCGCGCCAGGCAAAACCGCGGTGAAGTTTCCGGACAAGGTCGAGATAAAGCTGCTCACCGCGCAGAACGAGCTGATCCATGACAAGGCCGGCCGTATCCGCTTCTACCCCGACGGCAGCTCGACCGGCGGCCATGTTTCGGTCATCGCCGGCACGCGCGAGTGGCGCGTCAACGTCGGCTGGCTGACTGGCGAAGTCGACCTCGAAGAGTTGAAAGAGCGATGAGCATCCATCCGCGCCTGCGCCATGGCCTGCCGCCTTCGGCAGCGCGCCAGCGCGGTTTCAGCCTGATCGAGATGGTCGCGGCCTTCGTCGTGTTTGCGCTGGGCTTCGGCGTGCTCATGGGCATCCTTTCGGCCTCGATACGCAATACGCGCCTTGCCGCCGACTACACCCAGGCGGCGCTATGGGCACAGTCGCTGCTGGACGTGGTCGGTATCGGCGAAAAGCTCGAGCCCGGCCGCAAGAGCGGCCGCTTCGACGATGCCTTTCGCTGGGAGCTGGACATCAGCAAGTACGAACCGCCCCCCTCCGAGAATTCGGCGCCTACCGCAGAGAGCTTCCAGAGCATCGAGCTGTTCCGCGTCGACCTCGAAGTGCTCTGGGGCGAGCGGCGTAGTCCGCGCAGCGCTCATTTCGTGTCGCTGCGCTCGGCCAATGCCGAGGCCAGCGGCATCGGTGGCGCCCCGGGCGAGCGCAGCGACGGCAACGGCAGCGTCAACGGCAACGAGGGCACGAAGCGATGAACGCGCCGCATCGGGACTGCGCCGGCTTCAGTCTGCTCGAGGTGCTGCTGGCGATCACCCTGCTCGCGCTATTGCTGACCGGCGCCATGAGCGGCATCCGCACGGCGACGCGGGCGATGCATGCAGGCGAGCAGACGATCGAGCGCACCAACCGCCTGCGTGTCGCGCAGGAATTCATCCGCCGCGAACTTGGCCGCAGCCTGCCGCTCGCGTTCGGCCAGGAGCACGGCAGCGGCGCCAATTTCGTGTTCCAGGGAGAGAAGGACTTCCTGCGCTTCGTCGCGCCCATGCCCGGTCATCTGAGCCGCGGCGGGCCGTATGTGCAGACGCTGGAGCTCACGCGCGGCCGCAACGGCCTGCAGCTGGTGTTCACACACAACATGCTCAACGGCTTCGACCTCGACAAGCTCAAGCCCGACGACGGCCAGGCCGTGATGCTGCTCGACGGCATCCGCCGCGGTCGCTTCGAATACCGCAAGTTTGATGACCAGAACGAACTCGAAGATTGGGAGGACGATTGGGAAAACCCGTCGCTGCTGCCGGTCATGGTGCGCATTGATCTGGAGATGACGCCCGAGTCTGGCCTGATCTGGCCCACCATGGAAATCCCGCTGATCCTCGACACCAGCGGCGGTGTGCGCCTGTTCCAACAGCGCGTGCCGCAACCGGGCCAGACGCCAAATCCGCCGTCGGGCGGCGTTGAGACGTCGAAAGAATGAGCGCGGACCGGCACCAGCGCGGCGTCGCGTTCATCCTCGTGCTCTGGGTCATCGCGCTCATGAGCATCCTGCTCGGCAGCTTCGCTGTTATCGCGCGTACCGAGAACCTGCAGGCGCGACATCTGTTCGACACGACAGCGGCGCGCTATGCGGCCGAGGCCGGACTCCATCGCGCCGTCTACGAATTGCGCAATCCGGACCCGATGACACGGTGGGTGGCCGATGGCCGGCCCTATGAGTTCGAATTCGACGGCGCGGCGATCGAACTGCGCATGACCGATGACAGCGGCAAGATCGATCTCAACGTCGTCGACGCGATCGTGCTCAGGGCGGTGTTCAATGGCGCGGGTATCGAGACGCAGCGTGCCGAGGAACTGGCCGAGGCCATCGTCGACTGGCGCGATCCAGACGACCTGGCCAGTCCTCACGGCGCCGAGGAGGCGGAATACAAATCCGCCGGCCTGAAGTACGCACCGCGGAACGCACCATTCGAAACGGTGTCGGAAGTGCAGCAGGTGCTGGGGATGGACTACGACACCTACCACCTGATCGAGAAGGGCCTCACGCTCTATTCCGGCCGTAATCAGCCCAGCCCCGCGTATGCGCCGCTCGAGGTCCTGCGGGCTCTTCCTGGCATGACCGAGGAACAAGCACAAATGCTGCTGACCCAGCGCCAGGCGATACCGCCTGGCACGCCATCCAACCTGATGATGCCCGACGGAACTCCCATCGTGGCAGAGGGTGGGGGGCTGACGTATAGTATCGAGTCCCGCGCCACGCTCCCGAATGGCTCCAGCACTCGTCTGGACGCCACCATACGGCTGGGCGGACAGGGCGTAGGCGGCAGGCCGTTCGTGGTCCTGCGCTGGCGCGACGGCGAAGATCAGTAATGGCCATTCTAGACGTGCTCGAACCTCAGCTCGTCCGCTTGCGGGCGCGCTATGCCAAAACACCGCTGCCGCGCTTTTTTGCGTGGTGGGGCGGTGATCTGCTGTCCTTCCTGCCGTCGTCCTGGCGTGCGGCACTGGCTGAAGGCCGCGAATCGCTGCTGCTGAATATCGCCGACAACACGCTGGTGCTGCAGCGCGAGGCAGCGCGCGGCGCCACCGAATTCGGCCAGGTCGACCTGACCCAGGATACGGACGTGCAGCGCAGTGACTTTCAGCGTCTGCGCGCGCGCATCGATGAGCCGCAGCTACGCCACTTCTTCTGCGTCCCGGCCGCGCGTGTGCTGCACCGCTCGCTGAACCTGCCCACGGCAGCCGAGGGCAATCTGCGGCAGGTGCTCGGGTTCGAGATGGACCGGCAGACACCGTTCAAGGCTGACCAGGTCTATTACGACTATGCCGTGCGCGGGCGCGACGCGGCCGGACGGCAGCTTCTGGTCGATCTCGTCGTGATGCCGCGCGGAGCATTCGACGAGGA
This sequence comes from Lysobacterales bacterium, assembly GCA_013298265.1. Taxonomy (GTDB): domain Bacteria; phylum Pseudomonadota; class Gammaproteobacteria; order Xanthomonadales; family Rhodanobacteraceae; genus Tahibacter. The sequence goes on from JAAFHE010000001.1 coordinate 6,651, forward strand.
ACTGGCACCGATCAGTCAGCTCGGCATCCCGCTCGACGGGGTGGACTGCTGGCTTGACGAGGCCAACGGCCAGCGCCTGGGCGTCAACCTGCTGCCGCCGGAGCGCCGCGCGCGCCGCAGCAACCAGCGGATGTGGATCAACCTGGGTTTGGCGGCCCTGACCATCATCCTCGCGCTCGGCGTCATGGCACGCACCGTGACCAATCGCCAGGTCGCGCTGGAGAACATGACCGCCGAGGTACAGGCTGCGCAGGAAGAGGCCAAGCAGGTTGCCGCGCTGCGCAAGACGCTGGAAGAAACCATCGAGTCGGCCAACTTTCTGACCCAGAAAAAACGGACGATCGTGCCTGCCATTGCGCTGCTCAGGGATCTGACCGAGCGCCTGCCCGACAGCACTTACCTCGAGCGGCTCAACGTGACTGAGGACGGCCGCGTGGAGCTGCAAGGCCTTAGCGATCGTTCCGAAAATCTGATTGCCGAACTGCAGAAATCCAAGGTGCTGACCGATCCGGCGTTCCAGGGCGTAGTGCAGCCCGATCCGCGCGTGAAGAAGGACCGCTTCAACCTCGTGGCCCAGCTCAAGGCGCGTGAGCCCTCGCAGTCGGCCGCGCCGTCGGGCGCGGCTACCGCACCGGCGAACGAAACCAAGGAAGGGAGCGCGCATGCGCCTGCTGCCGGAAAACAATAACAGCCGCGTCCTGTCGGTCGTGCTGACGCTGATCGTGCTGCTGCTGGGCTATCTGCTCGGCGTGCACTGGTGGTTCGTCGCGCCGCATCTGGACGTTGCATCGCAGATGGGTGACCTACGCGAGCAGCAACTGCGTTTCCAGGAAACCAGCAAGCAGCGCGCCGAGATCGAGAAGCGCCTTGCCGACGTGCGCAGCTTCGAACAGAGCAACCAGGCCTTCCTTGGCCAGACCGATGCGGCCGGCGCCGCCGCCGATCTGATACAGCGCATGAAGCAGGCCGTGACCGAACACGGTGGCGACCAGAACCGCTGCCAGGTCCTGACCCATCAGCAGCTGACCGGCGGCAAGCCCGAACTCTACGAGAAGGTCACCATTCAGGTGCGCATGCGCTGCGACCTCGAGCCACTGTCGTCGATCATCTATCAACTGGAGAGCGGCAAGCCTTATCTCTTCGTCGACCAGCTCATGGTTTACAAGCAGAACTACGGTTACGTCGCTCCGGGGCAAAAGCAGCCGCAGCAGAGCGCTCTGGACATCCGCTTCAACCTGTCGGGCTATATGCGCAAGCGCGGAGCGGAGAAGGCATGAACGCCCGCACCGCACGCGTGATCACCCTGGGTCTGGCCGGTGCCTGTGGCTTCATGGCGCTGGTTGGTGCATTCGCCTGGATGGGGGCCGGCCGGGGTTACGGCTGGCTGCCGGAGACCGAAGCACCGCCAGTCACTGGCGTCGGTCGCATCGACACGGACGCCGTGGTCATGCCGCCTGATTCCGAATTCGCCGAAGTGCGCCAGCGGCCGATCTTTAACGAAGACCGCAAGCCGACGCCGATCATCGATGAGCCGACGACCGACGCCGCGCCGCCGGTGCCGCTCAACATCACGCTGACCGGCATCGTGCTGACACCGGATGTGAAGCTGGTCATGGTGCGCGACAACGCCAAAAACGAAGGCGTCTCGCTGCGCGTGGGCATGCCTCTGCCGGGCGAACAGCAGGGCTGGATTCTGACCGAGATCCGCGCACGCAGCGTCGTGTTCAAGAATCCGCAGGATGAAACCTCGGAAGTGGAACTTGAGGTTGCACCAGGACTCACAGTACCCCCCAGCCCGAGGCCCCCGCCGGCGGCCGCTGTCGCCCCGCCAGTACCGGCTCCACCGGATGGCAACGCCCCGGCCGCGGTTCCAGGACAACCACCGCCGGATCGGGCCGCCGAACTGCAACGCCGAATCGAAGAGCGCCGCCGCGAGATGCGCGAGCAGGCGGAGAAGCTGCGCGAGCAGCAGGAACAGGTCAAATGAACGGAGTGCCACCAGTGCGTCTACGTCTGTATCCCCTTTGCCTGGTCGCGCTGCTGGTCGCGCTGGGCGGCTGCTCTTCGTCCGGGCCGATCCGGCCTGAGCGTGCCGACGCGCTGCCGGCGCAGTCCGCAGCGTCGGAAACGACGGCTGGGAACGTCCCCGCCAGCAAGATCGACGACGGTCCGATCGCCTTGAGCCGCAGCAAGGATCCGTTGGCGAAGGCGGCCGAGCCCGAGATCGAGAAGGGCACGGCCAAATTCCTCAACGAAGCCGCTGCGCGTGCGCCGGTGGTGTCGGTGCCCGACGGCGACGGCCAACTGACCTTCAATTTCGAAAATCAGCCGATCCAGGCCGTGGCCAAGGCCATCCTTGGCGATCTGCTGCAGCTCAACTACGTCATCGCACCGGGCGTGCAGGGTAACGTGAGCTTTTCCACGTCCAAGCCGATCAAGTCCGATCAGGCCATGTCCATCCTGGAGATGCTGCTGTCCTGGACCAACAACGCGATGGTCTACAGCGAAGGCCGTTACACGGTGCTGCCGACCAAGGATGCGTTGCCTGGCAAGCTGGTGCCTCGGATTGCCGCGCCCAGCCTGGCGCGGGGCTATGAAGTGCGTGTATTCCCGCTGCGCTTCGTCTCGCCCAAGGAAATGGAGAAACTGCTGAAGCCGTATGCCAAGCCCGACGCCTTCGTCTCGGTCGATACGGCGCGCAGCATGCTCGTGCTCGCAGGCACAGGCACCGAGCTGTCCAATTATCAGCGCACAATCGACACGTTCGACGTCGACTGGCTCAAGGGCATGTCGATAGGCGTGTATGCGATCGTCAACGTCGAAGTCGCGAAGATCATGCCTGAGCTCGACAAGCTGTTCGGCGCCACCGGCGAGTCGCCGATGGCAGGCATGTTCCGCTTCGTTCCGATCGAGCGCACCAACTCGGTCATTGTGATCACGCCGAATCCTGACTACCTGGCTCAGGCCGAGGAATGGCTGCGCCGGCTCGATCAGGGCGGCAGCGAGAACGGCACGCAGCTTTATGTATACGATGTAAGAAATGTAAAATCGGTTGATCTTGCCGACCGTCTCAACGAGGTGTTCACCGGTCAGCGCAGCAGCAGCTCGTCGCGCAGTACGAGTTCGCGTGGCGGTGTTGCGCCAGGACTGCAGTCCGTCGAAGTTCGCGGCACCAACGATACGAGTCGCCGCGCTGAACAGACGCGCGACAAGCAAGCCGCCGCAGCCGCAGGCGGTGCAGGCGGCGGAGCCGCCGCGTTCACCATCGGCGATGAAGAGTCGGAGGTGCGCATCACCGCCGTCGAAGAGAACAACCAGATCCTGGTCATGGCGACGCAGAGCCAGTGGGGCATCATTCAGAGCGCGATCAAGCGACTCGACGTAGAGCCTCTGCAGGTGCAGATCGAGACCAAGATCCTGGAGGTCTCGCTGGTCGGCGATCTCGAGTACGGCGTGCGCTGGTTCCTGGAAGGTCTGATCGGTACCAGTAATCAGGGCACCAACCGTTTCACGCAGTCGCAGCCAGGCAATCAGCAGCGCGGGTTGTTTGGCGCCACCAATACACCGGGGTCGAACAACCAGAATGTCTTTTTCTCATTCATCAACAGCGAAATCGAAGTGGCGATCAACGCGCTGCAGACGAGTTCCAACACCAAGACACTGTCTGCCCCGTCCCTGGTTGTGCTCAACAACAAGGAAGCGCGCATCAACGTCGGCGACCAGATTCCGGTCGTGCAGAACTATCTGAGCGGCGGCTTCACGGGCGGCACCAATGGCAACGTCAATACCGGCACGAGCTATGGTTCGGTGCAGTTCCGCGATGTCGGCGTGATCCTTACGGTGACACCCCGGGTCAATCCGGGCGGCCTCGTCTACATGGAAGTCTCGCAGGAAGTCAGCAAGCCCGGCGCGCAGGACGTAACCGGCAACTACAGCGTGGCCAAGCGTGAAATCGAAACCGAAATTGCCGTGCAGAGCGGCCAGACCGTGCTGCTCGGCGGCCTGATCGGTGAAGCAGAAGTGGCCGGCAAGGACGGTGTGCCCGGCCTGAGCCGCATACCCATCATCGGCAATCTGTTCGGCCACACCAAGAAGAACCGCACCCGTACCGAGCTCATCGTGTTGATCACGCCGCGCGTGTTGGGCAACGCGATCGATGCCCGCAGCATCACCGAGGAATACCAGCGCCGCTTCGAATCCCTGCCACCTATCAAGGGCGCAGGCGGCGATACGCTGGATGCCGCCTTCGGTGACAAGGGCGGCGTCAAGAAGAAGCAGAAGTGACGAATATCGGAGTAAGCGAATGAAAAACCTTAAAACCCTGTTGCTGCTCCCCGCGTTGCTGGGGCTTCTGGCTGGCTGTGCCGCTGGCACCAGTGGCGGCGCCAAGAAGGGCGGCACCGTTGAAGAGCGCGCGGTCAAGCGCTGGGAGCTGCTGATCGCCCGCAATGCCGTAGAGGCGTACGAGTACCTCACCCCCGGATACCAGTCGACCCACCCCAAGGATCAGTATGTTGCCTCGATGTCCAGCCGGCCGATCAAATGGAAGAAGGTCGAGCTCATGGACAAGAGTTGCCCGGATGAGGACACCTGCACCGTCCGCCTCGTTGTCGATTTTGAGCTGCGGATCGCTGCCGGCATTCCCGGTCCTGTGGCAAGTGCCGATGTTCAGAAGGAAAAATGGCTCCGTCTCAAAGGTCAGTGGTATCACCTTCCGGCACAGTGAGCCGGTTCCAGAAGCCGCATTTCGTGGGATTGCGTTGCCCTGACCTTTGTTCTAGCATTGGCGCGCTGTTGCCCTACCATGCCCAAAAAAGGCGGGCCAAAACCGCTGTTGCGGAGCATGGTCGGTTGTGAGCAAAAGCCCTGTGGTTCATTAGGAGTGTTGTGATGAAAAGAAATAATCTGACGACTTCGGTTGTCGCAGGCCTCGCCGCAGTCGCCGGCTTTGCCAGCACCGCGAACGCCGTTGAGCTGAATCCGGATGGTACCGGCCAGGTTCTGGTCTATCCGTACTACACGGTCAACAAGAACCAGCAGACCCTGATCTCGGTGGTCAATACCACCAACATCGCCAAGGCTGTCAAGGTCCGCTTCCTCGAGGGTCACAACTCTCGCGAAGTCCTCGACTTCAACCTGTTCCTGTCGGAATTCGACGTGTGGACCGCCAGCGTGTTTGCGCTGTCCGACGCCGGCCTGACTGGCGAAGGCGCTGCAGTCACCACGACCGACAAGAGCTGTACGGCTCCGAACAAGGACACCTGGACCGGCACGCTCGGCACCGGCCGTCCGTACCAGGAGTTCCTGCCGTTCGCCTACACCGGCTCGAACGTTGATACCGGCCCGACCGCTATCTCGCGTACCCGCGAAGGCCACATCGAGCTGATCTCGATGGCGGACCTGAATGGCGCGCTGCGCACTGCCGTTACCCACAATTCGGCTGGCACCCCGGCCAACTGTAATGTCGTGCAGAGCATCGACCCGTCCAACACGCTGCTGGTCCCGCCGACCGGCGGCCTGTTCGGCGCCGGTGGCGTCGTCAACGTTGCTCAGGGTACGTTCTACACCTACAACGCTGACGCGATCGATGGCTTCACGATCACCACGCTGTTCTCCGACACCGCTTCGCTGACGCCGTCGCTGGCTCAGGCCAACACGGGTCTGGGTATCGCTACTGCCTATGTGTTCGGTTCGGCTGGTCAGCTGATTCGTTCCGACTACTCGACGAGCGCTCCGAACAACGCGATCGACGCCGTGTCGGCCGTGTTCATGTCGTCCAACCTGTTCAACGAATACAACGTTGACTCGTCGGTCGGCTCGAACACCGACTGGGTTGTCACCTTCCCGACCAAGCGCTTCTATGTCGACAACCAGATCCTTGGTGTGCCGCTCGAAGATCCGGGTGCGATCCAGCCCTTCCGCTACACCTTCGGTGAAGACGCCGCGGGCAACGGTGCCGGCCTGTCCTGCACCCAGATCGAAGTTGGCCAGTACAATCGTGAAGAAGGTCGTCCGACCGGTCCGGCTCCGGGCTTCTCGCCGCCGCCTCCGGGACAGCCGGCTTCCTCGCTGTGTAAGGAAGTCAACGTCATCAGCTTCCTCAACGTCTCCACGGCTCCGACCGAGTCGGGCGTGCTGGGTTCGAAGCTGGTCACGAACGTCCGTCCGTTCGCTGCTGCTGGCTGGATGCGTCTCGGCATGAATCCGGCTTCCCAGCCGCACTTCAGCCGTCCGTCCATCGACGGCGACGTCTACGGTGGTCTGCCGGCTACCGGTTTCGAAGCGGTCAACTACGTCAACTCCAACGTGGCCCCGGGCGTGCTGTCGAACTACAGCGGTCTGTTCCGTCACCGCGCCAGCCGCGCTTGCACCAACGCGACGGCTGCTTGCTCCTGATATCCATCGGGTAGTAAGTGATGTGTTAGTAGAAAGAAGGGCCCTTCGGGGCCCTTCTTTCTTTGCAACCGATTTACCTTTTCGATGCTGGGTGCGCCAAATGGCCCGACTCGGGCCGAGGATGGAGTCGGCTTTCCCTCTACCCTGGCAGGCTGTTGCGAGCCGACGAGCCTGATTCAATCACAAGCCGTTGCATCCCAGGCGCGCTTCATGTTCCGGTTCCCGCCGGATCGACGCGTTGTGCTCTTTCGGTACCGCCGAACGCTTTTCACTCATCCGGGTCTCGCCAATCCCCTCACTTGCAACTTGATTTAACGAAGGGTTTGCACGTAGGGCCTGGCCAGGCGCTAAAATTCGCTCGCTCTCATTTGAATTGGAACTTGTCAATGCCTGCATTGCGCCTGTCAGCCGCTGCGTTGTTGCTGTCCATCGCGGCCGCCTCTGGTTCTGCCAATGCCCAGACGACTCTGCGGCTTACCTGGACTCCGAGCGGCGGTGGGCCGCAAAAGGTCTGCGAATACACCACTGACGCAAATGGCGTCAGCATGGATCCGGCCACCGGCGCCTTGCTTGCTGCGGGTTCGTTCTCCGGGACTGACTGCCCGACCGGCACGACCCCGGTTCCCGATCCTGCTATCACAAACGGCATCACCACTGCCGACATTCCCGCGGCGACGACGACAGGTGCCACGCACAACATCACCTGGACCGCCAACGCGGATAGCTGCAACTACTCCGAAAGCATCACGCCGGGCGCCATTGCGAATTGGCCGCTTACCGGCAACGTCTGCAGCAACGCGACTGCGTGCGCGCAAGGACTAACCGTGCCGGTCACGATTCCCGCCACCCCCGGCGACTATCGCTTCCAGCTGACCTGCAGCAGGATTGGTTCCTCCGTAGTAGTGAAATCGGCGCAGAACGTCACCGTTACCACGGGCGGCGGGGGCGGCGGCGGCGATACCTGCGTCAACAACGCAGGCATCTCGCGCCTGACTTTCGGCCGTGTGCAATACAACGACACATCCGGTCGCGACACGGATCTGACCTTGTTCGAGAACGTGTTCGGCCATAATCCGGGCGGCGCACCGCGTCCCTTCCCCGGCACGGCCAACATCAACCAGCGCGTATTCATCCCTCGCAATCAGTATGTGGCGCTGAAGTTCACCGTACCGCCGGGCTTCCCAGACCAGACCTACGGCCAGTTCCGTTTCGAGGAGACGCAGCCGGCATCACTGCGTATGTCGTTCACGATCAGCAAGACCTGCGGCGATTTCTCCACCACCGCAACGGCGCCGCTGACCTCCCGTTGCATCATGAACAACGAACCGATCAACGGCACGCTGGCCTGGGGCTACTACCTTGGTGCCACGACACTCTGCCCGCTTGTGCCGGGTGAAACCTATTACCTCAATATCATCCACGCACCGCTAGCCAACTTGACCAACTCCAGTTGCGCTGGTACTTGCGGCAACACCATCCAGAACCAGAAGCAGGGTACTGGTGCGGGTTGGCCGACAGGAATCGACGAGGTTCAGTAATCCCCTATGGCCTGCACCACACGGTGCAGGCTGTCCTCGGGAATGGCTGCGCGGCTGGAACTCCAACGGATACTGGCGGTCGATCAAGCCTCTACAATCGGGTGGGCGCGCTACGCGCGCCCCCTTTCTTTTTGGGACATTCAATGCGCAAAGTGATTTTGGCTCTGGGATGGGTCGCGTCCGCGGCGGCTGGCGCGGCTGGCACTAGTGATTCGGACACGCTGGTCGTATCGCAGGGTACGGCCCGCGTCACGCTAGGCGATGTAGACGCCTACGTTCATCGTATTCCCGCGAATGATCGCAGCGGTTTCATGAACAAGCCGGAGCGCATCGAAACCATGCTGCGCAACATGCTGCTGGACAAGCAGCTCGCCAGCGAGGCGCGTGAACTCGACATCGACAAGGACCCCGTCGTGCGGCAGCAGGTCGCGCTCGCCGTGGACAATGCGCTGTCGCGCGCTCGCGTCGAGCGGCTGCGTGAATCACTGAAGGTTCCGGATTTCACCGAGCAGGCGCGCGAGGAATACCAGGCGAACAAGCAGAAATACGCGACACCCAAGCGCTATGACGTCAAGCACATACTGTTCGACATCAAGTCGCGCACGCCGGAGCAGGCTGAAGCATTGGCCAAGGAAACCGCCGAGAAGCTCAAGCGCGATCCTTCCCAGTTCGACAGTCTTGTGGAATCGCTGTCTGATGATCAGAGCAAAAAAGACAACGGCGGCCTGATCGAAAATGCCGCGTCGGACAACTTCGTCGCGCCGTTCGCCGAGGCTGCCGCCGCGTTACGGAACGTTGGCGAAATATCGCCGCCGGTGAGGACCTCGTTCGGCTATCACCTGCTCAAGCTAGTCAAGACCGAGCCCGAGCAGATGCAGCCGTTCGATCGCGTCAGCGAGTCCATCGTTTCGAGGCTCAGCGCCGAATGGATGGAAGCCCAGATACGCGGTCACCTGGACGGTCTGCGCAATCAGGCCATGGAGCCAAAGCCGGAAGTGTTGGCCACCCTGCGCGAGCGCTACAACGATCCGGCGGCTGTGGGCACTCCGGCCACCAGCGCCACGCCGGCCGCGGACGACGCGGCACCGCGCAAGTGACGATTGCGCTTGCGTGGCCCAGAGCCGCGCAGGCGCAACGGGCTGGCTGAGCTGCATTGCGCACCCTGAGTTCCGCACTGGCCGGGCGTACTGCACCGGTGTTGGCGCTCGCGTTCCAGCTCGCCCGGCGGGATCTGCGCAGCCGCTACCTCGGCAGCTTCAGCGGCGGCGCGTGGGCGTTGCTGCAGCCGCTCGTACAGCTCGCGGTATACGCGTTCGTGTTCGGATACATTTTTCGACAGCGCCTGCCCGGTGCCGACGCGCCGGGCTACGTGCCCTTCCTTGTCGTTGTCATGTGGCCGTGGACGGCGTTCGCCGAAGCGGTCAGCCGCGGGACGACGGCGATCCAGGACAACGCCAGCCTCATTGGTAAAGTCGCCCTGCCGCGCGCGGCGCTTGTGCTGGCGCCGGTGATGGCCTCATTTGCGATCCACGGCATCGGTTTTCTCGGTCTGTTGCTGGTCATGCTGCTGGCAGGTGCGGGTCTGGCGCCGGCAGGCCTGGCATTGATGCTGCCGGCACTGGCGCTGCTGTTTCTCTTCGCGCTGGGCCTGGCTTTGCTGCTGTCGGCGTTGCAGGTGTTCGTGCGCGATATCGCGCCGGCGTTACCGCAGATCCTCATGCTGTGGATGTTCCTATCACCCGTGTTCTACGGCCGCTATGTGATGCCGGAATGGGTAAGGCCGTGGTTCGACCTGAATCCGATGACCGGATTTGCCGAATACCTGCGCTATGCGCTGCTGAACATGCCCGCGCCCGGCCTGCGCGCGATGGCGTGCAGCGTCGGGGCGGTGGTTCTGGTCCTGGCCCTGGGACTGTTCGCGTTCCGCCGCCTGCAGCGCCATTTCGAGGATTTCCTGTGAGCGTGCTGGTTGAGGCGCACGGCCTCGGCAAGAGTTATCCGCGCGTGTTTCGCCGCAGCGACCGGTTTCGGTCGCTGTGCAGCCTGCTCGCCGGGCGTGCCTCGGGTGAAGTCACGCCGGTGTTGCAGGGTATCGACCTGTGCGTGCCGCGTGGTCAGTCGCTTGGCCTGATCGGCGATAACGGCGCTGGCAAGTCGACCTTGCTGAAACTGCTGACCGGCGTGCTGACGCCGACCCACGGCAGTGTGCGTGTCAACGGCCGCGTCGGAGCGCTGCTGGAACTCGGCGCCGGCTTCCATCCGGAATACACCGGCCGCGACAACATCGCGATGGCCGCGACCTTGCAGGGCTTTTCCGCCGACGATCTTGCCGCGAGACTGGCCGACATCGTTGCGTTCGCCGATATCGGGCGCTACATCGACGAGCCGGTCAAACACTATTCGTCCGGAATGGTGGTGCGACTGGGCTTCGCCATTGTCGCGGCGACGCGTCCTGACCTGCTGATCACCGACGAAGTGCTGGCAGTCGGCGACGAATCCTTCCAGAAGAAATGTATTCGCTGGATGGAAGACTATCTCGAGCAGGGCGGCACCCTGATCCTGGTTTCGCACAGCATGTACCACATCCAGAAACTGTGCCGGCAAGCGCTATGGCTGCGTGAGGGCCGTATGCAGGCCAGCGGCGACGTCTTCGAGGTGACCCAGGCTTACCTGGCCCATCACGAACGCAAGTCTGCGGCCGACGAAGCCCGCGCGCGCGACCTTGACGCCGTGCGCGGCCTCGAATTCCATGTGCGCGCAATGCGTGTCAATGGCGAGGAGGCCGAAACCTTGCCGGCGGTCGAGCAAGGCGCTGCGTTGACGGTCGAGGCGACGATCGCCTCCCGCGATGGTCGCGTGCCCGTCGTCAATGTCGGTTTCGCTCGTGCCGATGGAACGCCGGTCTACGGCGTCAGCAGCGACATGGACGGCGTACAGCCAGCCCCGCTGCCCGACGGCGATTTCCGTATCGTGCTGCATATCGCCGAGCTGCCATTGTTGCCGGCGAGCTACACGATCCGCGTCCACCCGCTGGATAGTGAAGGTCTTCGCCTGTTCGACACCGTCGAGCGCACGCTGACGGTCAAGGGACGCAGTTCCGAGTCGGGACTGGTGCGGCTGGCCCACGTCTGGGAACATGCCGCCCCCTTGAGCAGGAGCCGAGGCGAATGAGCGCAGGCGCAGCCCTGGAATTCACCGGAGAACGCTTTACGCCCGAATGCGTGCGCGAGATCTGGTACGAGCACTGGCATCGCTATGCGCTGGTCCACTCCTGGGCGCGGGGCCGCCGAGTGCTTGATGCGGCCTGCGGCGAAGGCTACGGCAGCGCGCTGCTCGCCGGCGTGGCTGAGTCGGTGCTCGGCCTGGATGTGGATCCGGCCGCCGTTGCGCATGCGCGCAGCCGCTATGCCGGCACGAGCAACCTGAGCTTCGACCAGGCCGACGCGACCCGCCTGCAGCTGGCGGCGGCGAGCTTCGATCTCGTTGTCTCGTTTGAAACGCTGGAGCACGTCGAAGCGCAGGATGGCCTGCTGGATGGATTGAGCCATGCGCTGAGTGATGACGGTCTGCTGGTGATTTCCTCGCCGGACAAGGCTACCTACGGCGACGCGGCAGGCTTTCGCAACGAGTTCCATGTGCGCGAGCTGTATCGCGACGAATTCGAGAAGCTGCTCCGCGCGCGTTTCCCGCATGTACGCATCTACGCCCAGCGTCTGCTGTTCCAGTCGGCGATCTGGTCGCTGGATCCGCCGGGCCTGGAGACGGCGGGCCACTACGCGACCGCCGGCAGCGATGGGCAGGTCGAGGAAGGCCTGATCTACGCCCCCATGTATTTCATCGCGGTCTGTTCGCGGCGCCCGCTGCCGCCATTGCCGGCGACGTCCTGGTTCGGTGATCGCGACGAATCCGTCTATCAGCACTACAATCACGAAATCCGCAAGAACATGGCAGCCGGCGCGCGCATCGCCGAGCTGGAGGCGCAGCTCGAAGCCGCGCTGCAGCGGGAACGCACTGTCGTATCCGGATTGGCCGCCGGTATTGCCGAACCGCCACGGCGATCCTGGTGGCGTCGCTGGACTAGCGGCCCGGACTGAGACAAACACCAGCGGCCGCATTGCACAACACCGACGACATCGACACGCGCCACGGCCGCCGGCCGCGCGCCGACTCAGGCAAGGGCAACAGGGTTACATGAGCAACAACCTGCAATACCAATACACCTTCGACGCCACACCGGCGCCTGCCGCGCCCGTGCGCCCCGACCCGAACGCTCCGCTGTTCGCGTCCGAGGATGCGCTCGTGGCATCGCTGTCCAACAGCGAATGCGTGTTCCAGGTCAAACGTACGGGCGATGCCCACGTCATGACCTTCCAGGTGTTGCAGGCGCTCGACCAATGCCGCGAATTCCGCACGCTGGACGAACATGTGGCGCGCATCCAGAGCACGGTCCCGGGCCTGGAGCAGCAGCGCGATGCAGTCACCCGCGTGCTGCAAAGTCTGATTGAGCGCGACCTGCTGATCTCCGATACCCGTTTTACGGAGCGCCTGGCATCTGGTGCAACACCGGCCCGCGCTCCGTTGCGCGCGATATTCGTGCGCGCCTGCGACCGCCCGGCCCAGCTCGAGCGCCTGCTGGCATCGATCAGCGAATACGAACGCCGCCACCGTGCCGGCCGCCACTACGTCGTGCTCGACGACTCGGTACTTGCGGTCAACATCGACCGGCACCGTGACCTGCTGCGCGAATTCGCCCGCACGTTGGGTTGCAAGGTCACCTACGTCGGGCCAGCCGAGCGCCAGCGTCTCGTCGAGCGTCTTGGCAAGGCCGTTCCGAATCACCAGGCGGCGCTGCAGCAGATGTTGCTGCCGCAAGCCGGCGCGACGCGCTTCGGCGGTGGGCGCAGCTGGAATCTGGCGCTGCTGCTGTCGGCCGGCAACCGCTTCATCATGTTCGACGACGACCAGTGCCTGCCACTACGCCGGCACGAGCGCGCGCGCGACGGCCTGGATCTCAACCCGACCCAGCTGCCGTTCGCACGCTTCTACCGCAACATGGAAGAGGCGCTGGCTGCTGGCGACGAGCTCGGTGACGACCCGTTCAACCTGCATCTTGACGTCTGCGGCATTGGCCTCGGTGAGCTGATCGGTCGTAGCGAATACAGCCTCAATCGCGAGTCTCTGCGTGGCCTGAACCTGGCGCGGCTCGCGCACCTCAACAGCGATACGCGCGTGCTCGCTACCCAGCAGGGCACTTACGGCAGCGCGCGCTCGGAAAGCGCCGCCTGGATCTACCATCTCGACGCGGCCGGCCGCGCGGATCTGTGCGCCGACCGCGATGCCTATCTCAGCAACATCGAGGCGCAGTTCATCTGGCAGGGTACGCAGCGTGCGCGCCTGGGGTCGATTTCCTGGTTCACACCGTTCTCCTTCGACAACAGCCAGCTACTGCCGTGCACGAACGCGCTGGGTCGCGGCGAAGACGCGCTGTTCTCCGCGGCGGCGCATTTCTGTCATCCGGACGCGCTGGTGCTTGAGCTGCCGGTCGCGGTCGGACACCTGCAGGAACAGATCCGACGCCGCTCGCCGCGTTCGCTGCAGGCGAGCACCCCGCGCGTGAACCACTTCGCGACCGACTATATCCAGCGCCAGTTCGGCAATTTCCTGGCCAGCGACCCGTCGCAGCGTCTCGGCTTGCTCGCCACCATTTTCCGCGACCTCGCCGGCGCGAATCAGGCCGCACGCATCACCCATCTGCGCGAATACCTCAACTACGTGCGCGCCGATGCAATCGAGCGCCTGCAGCAGACATTCGAGGGCGCGACCGATGCGCCGGTCTACTGGCAGGCCGACGTGCGCAGCATCATCGACGCCAACGGTCGGGCGTTGATCGCCAAAGCACCTCCGCGCCTCGGTGATTGGAGCGATGAGTACGATCCGGCCGCCTGCGCTCAGGCCCTGCGCCAGGAACTGAGCGAGCTCGCCGACAGCTACAACGCCTGGCCGCAGCTGTGGGAACACGCGCGCGAGTCCGGCGACAAGCTGCTGGCCGGCGTCTGACACCGGCGGCCGCATGCGGTTGCCGGCGCTGACCAGCATCATCGTCGTCGCCGCCGACAGCGGCGCCGGGCTGCTAGCCGCGGCGCGCCGCGCGCTCGCCAGTAGCACTGCGGTTGAGCTACTCGTCAGCGACAACGCCAGCGGCGACGGCAGCGTCGCCGCGGTCGCGGCCGAATTCGCCGACGATCCGCGTGTGCGCATTGTCTACAACGGAGCAAATCTCGGCTTCGGCGCCGGGGTGAATCGCGTGGCGCCGCTGGCCCGCGGCGACTTCCTGCTGATCCTCAATCCCGACTGCCTGCTCGAGCCCGACACAGTCGCGCGTCTGCGCGCCTGTGCGGCAACGGTCAACCGGCTCGGTGTGCTTGGCGCGCGCGTCCGTCATCCTGACGGCAGCGACGAACCCGCCTCAATCCGGCGCGACCCGACCCTGCGCCGCAGTCTGCTGAGCCTGAGCGGCCTCGCCCGCTTCGCTTCGCGCTGGCCTGCATGGCAGGGTGTGGACGAAGCCCTGGATGTGGCCGGGCGCGGCGAGGATCGAGCGGCAGAAGTCGTTTCCGGTGCGCTGATGCTGCTGCCGCACGCGGCGTTCGACGCGGTCAACGGCTTCGACGAAGGATATTTCCTGCATTGTGAAGACCTGGACCTGTGCCGGCGCCTGCGTGATGCCGGCTACGCGGTCCACTACGCGGGCTCGATCGCGGTCGAACATGGCAAGGGCGGTTCCAGCCGGCACCGGCCCGTATTTGTCGCCTGGCACAAGCATCGCGGCATGTGGCGCTGGTTCTGCCGCTTCGACCCGGCTGCACGCAACCCTGCACTGCGAGGCCTGGTCTGGTTCGGGCTGTGGATGCGTTTTGTAGCGTTGTTGCCTTTACTGCTTTGGCGCAAATGGCGTCGTGCGCGCCGCTAGCCCGCCTTTCTCACACCCGTTCGTAGCGAGGCCGTCGAGACGCTGTCCTGATGCGCGCCACGGACTTCAGTGACGGCGAAGGCGTAGTCGACACGACGTCGAGCCGACACGACGGAGCAGCGCGCGTCAGGGCGAGTCTATCGGCGGCGGCAGTAGAAGGGGTGAGAGAAAGGCGGGCTAGCGCGCGGAACTCACCAGTGCTCGCCGAGGATCCCCGGCACGTAGCGCGCGCCGCGTTCCCGCACAAGCTTTGGATAGATCTCGCCGTCGGAGGTCTGCGAGCGGTCGTACCAGCCGCCGATCTCGCGCCAGATCGACGTCTTCGCGACTAGCTGCAGGCAATCGATCAGCCCCGGCGTGGCCGGAATGCCGGTGTAGATCAGCACACTATCGGTCCAGGCCGTGTTGCGGTACAGGGCGCCGCGTCCGCTGTAGCTCATGCCGCGCATGAGGATGCCGAAGATCAGGATGTCGGGGTTCTCCGTCATCTGCGGGTTCGGCCCCGGCTTCACCGGGACGCGGCTCCAATGTTCCAGGACCTCGAGCGCGTTCGGGTACAGCACGTTGTCCGGGTTGAAGTGCACGATGAACTCGCCGCGTGCTTCGGCAATGCCGCGATCGCGCAGGGAGTGTCCCCAGTCGTTATAGCGCTGCTCCGTCACCTGCAGACGCAAGCGGTCACCAAAACCGAAGGCCGACAGATCCGGAAGCGGTCGCGACAGCGGACCATCGTGATACAGCAGGATCTCGAAATCGGCAAAAGTCTGCTCGGCCAGGCAGCGCATGCCGCGAAGGAACAGGGCATCGCTGAGGCTGCCGTCGTAGTGCGGAACCACGATGCTGTAGCGCGGGCTATTCACGGGGCGGAATCCTTGGTCGCGATGGGTGCGATGCCGGCCCGACGACACGGGCACACACACTGCCCCGACAGTGGCGCTTCCCGGCGCGAACGCGGGAAGCGCCTGTCGGCTGGCGCCTGACTCAGGCGAGCTTCTTGTATCTCACGCGATGCGGCCGGGCCGCTTCATCACCCAGACGACGCTTCTTGTCTTCCTCGTACTCGCGGTAGTTGCCGGTGAAATACTCGACGTGCGAATCGCCTTCGAACGCGAGGATATGCGTCGCGATGCGGTCGAGGAACCAGCGGTCATGCGAGATGACCATCGCGCAGCCGGGGAACTCCAGCAGCGCCTCTTCCAGGGCGCGCAGGGTTTCCACGTCGAGGTCGTTGGACGGCTCGTCGAGCAGCAGCACGTTGCCGCCCTGCATCAGCGTCTTGGCCAGGTGCAGGCGCCCGCGCTCACCGCCGGAGAGCTGGCCGACGATCTTCTGCTGGTCCTGTCCCTTGAAGTTGAAGCGGCCGATGTAAGCGCGCGACGGCGTCTGGTACTTGCCGACCGTGATCATGTCCGATCCGCCGGATACTTCCTGCCAAACGTTGTTGGTGCCGCTGAGTGAGTCACGTGACTGGTCGACATAGGCCAACTGCACGGTCTGGCCGATCGCGATCTCGCCCTTGTCGGGTTTCTCCGCGCCGATCAGTAGCTTGAAGAAGGTCGATTTGCCGGCGCCGTTCGGACCGATGATGCCGACGATCGCACCCGGCGGGACGCGGAAGGACAGGTCGTCGATGAGCAGGCGGTCGCCGAAGGCCTTGGAGACGTGCTTGAACTCGATGACCATGTCGCCGAGGCGCTCGCCCGGCGGAATGTAGATTTCGTTGGTTTCGTTGCGCGACTGGTACTCGACCGAGTTCAGTTCCTCGAAGCGGTTCAGGCGTGCCTTGCCCTTGGACTGACGGCCCTTGGCGTTCTGGCGCACCCACTCGAGTTCGCGCTGAATCGCCTTCTGGCGTGACTTTTCCTGCTGCGCTTCCTGTTTGAGTCGCTCGTCTTTCTGTTCCAGCCAAGATGTGTAGTTGCCCTTCCACGGAATGCCGCGGCCGCGATCGAGTTCAAGAATCCACTCCGCGGCGTTGTCCAGGAAGTAGCGATCATGCGTGACGGCGACGACGGTGCCGGGGAAGTCGGCCAGGAACTGTTCCAGCCATTCCACCGACTCGGCGTCGAGATGGTTGGTCGGTTCGTCCAGCAGCAGCATGTCCGGCTTGGACAGCAGCAGGCGGCACAGGGCGACACGGCGTTTCTCGCCGCCGGACAGATTGCCGATCTTGGCGTCCCACTCAGCCAGACGCAGCGCGTCGGCGGCTACTTCGAGCTGGCGTTCCAGGGTGTGCGCGTCGGTGACCGCGAGGATGTTCTCGAGGCGCTGCTGCTCGGCGGCGAGCTTGTCGAAATCGGCGCCTTCTTCGCCGTAGGCCGCATAGACCTCGTCCAGGCGCTGCTGTGCGTGCAGGATGTCGGAGACGCCCTCCTCGACGCACTCGCGCACGGTCTTGTTCGGGTCGAGGTCCGGCTCCTGCGGCAGATAGCCGACCTTGAGGTCTGGTTGCGGCCGCGCTTCGCCGAGGAAGTCCTTGTCGATGCCGGCCATGATGCGCAAAACGGTGGATTTGCCGGAACCATTCACGCCGAGCAGGCCGATCTTGGCGCCGGGGTAAAACGACAGCGAGATATCTTTGATGATCTCGCGCTTCGGGGGAACGATCTTGCTGACCCCGATCATGGTGTACACGTACTGCATGGACGCGGTTCCGGAAGGCAGAAAAGTCGGCAATTATCGTTCATTGCGCGGGCCCGCGGCCAGCGCGCCGCAGGATTTGCCTCACGATCCGGCCTTTCCGTTCGACGATTCGGTTTTTTCCGCGCGGGAAGGCTTTCGGACCGCTGGGGTGTTCATTCATGCCTGCGGGAAGGCGCCGCCGTCGCGCTGGCAAGGCGCAGGGACGCTCATGCCGGCTAGCCGCGCGTTCCTGCGCTCAGCCAGTGCGCTATCCAGTCGTAAATCGGCTCGATGTGGTCGGCGCTGGTGCAGAGCAGAGTTCCGGGTTGGAACGGCGCGGCCGGCTGCACCGGGGCCAGTTCCGGAAACTTCTGCTGGAAGCGCTCGGCGTAGCCGCGCCAGCTCCCCTGAAAGTCACCGCCCGATGCATGCCACAGCAGCAAGTCCAGCGCTATCGCGCAGCGCAAGCCGGCGTGGTGCGCGCGCCAGCTCAGGTCCAGGTCGTAGAAGTGGAAACCATCAAACGTGGTGGCGTCGAAGCCGAGCTGCAGCAGCGCATTGCGGCGGCCGGCCAGGAACAGGCCGTCGAGCGCTTGCGCGTTCTCGATGACCGGTCCTGCACTGCCGAGCAGGCCGAGCAGCCAGCCGGCCGCATTTGGCTGACAGACCCAGGAATAGGTATGCGGTGGACCGCACCAGAACCAGGTCGGCCCGGTCAGGCGGTCGCTGCCGGCTACGCCGATGAGGTCGTGCTGCGCAAGCCGCTCGCGCAGCCGCTGCGCGAAACGGCGGCTCAGGATGCCGATGTCGTCGTGGCACAGCACGACGAGTTCGCCGCGCGAACGCGCGAGCCCGCGCGCATAGCCCTCGCACAGTGACTGCGCGTCATCGATGTGCACGAGTTCCCACGCTTCGTCGGCCAGCTCGCGCTCGAGATCAGTCCGCAGGCGGGACAAGCGCGCCGGATAGATGCTGCAGACGATGACGGAGATGAAGCCCTGCGCCAGTTCTGCGACATCTGGCGACGGCGCTTGCCGGCCGGTGGCGACCAGTTGTGCGGCGCACTCGAGCAGTCCCTGGCCTGCCAGGTGCAGGGCCGGATCGGCCCGCCACGCGTCGCGCAGGCTGGTGGCGCTGAGTTGCCAGTTGCTGGCGCGGCCATCGATGACTGCCTGCCGTAGGAGCTGTTGCGCCTTGGCCGGATCGTATTGCGGTGAATCAGCTTGGTGGTGTCGTTGCTCGTACATTGTGTAAAAAATCCGCAAATGCTGTACAGATATCCCTGTCGCCAAACAGTACGTGTTTATGCGTGGCGATTTCGTCTGCCAGCGCGCGTAGTTGCTCGGGCGACTCGGCGAGCGCGACGGCGCGCTCGACATAATCGGCCGCGGAGCTGGCGACGAGTTTGTCCAGGCCAAGTTGCAGCAACATGGCGCTGCTTTGCCGTCCGCGCATGCACTCGCCGGGCAAGGTCAGCCAGGCGCGTTCCTGCCACAGTGCGTCGAGGGTCGTGATGCCGCCGGAAAAACCCAGGGTGTCCAGAAGCAGGTCGGCATCTGCAACGCAACGGCGATAAGCGTCCACGGACAGCGTGCTGTGGACGCGCACGCGCAGCGGATCGACTGCGAATTCGCGCAGGACCGGCGCGAGACGCTGCTCGAACCCGGCCGCCTGTTCGGGTGTCGCGGCGGTCAGGAAATCCAGTGTCGCATCCGGCGCGCGCGCGAGTATCTGTCCGAACAGCGCATCGTGCTGCGGAAGCAACTTGTAGAGATTTTGTGCGCAGACCAGGCGCGTGTTGCCGTCGGGCGATCGCCGCGGCAGCGGCGGCTGCGACGGTTCGAGAAAGCAGCCGCCCAGGCGCGGCAGCCGGTGCAGCAGTTCGCTGTAGTGGGTGGCCGCTTCGGCGGGCTCGGAGGCTTGCGCGGACACGAACCAGTCGATCGTCGCGGCACCGCTGGTGACCGGATGCGCCCAGGTCGACACCTGGACCGGCGCGTGGCGCAGCGCTGCCAGGCACTGGTTGACCACGTCCAGACCAAGGTCGAGAAAGATCAGCACATCGAGTTCTGCCTCGCGCAGCCACTGCGTCCACGCGGCGAAGCTGTGCGCGCCGCCGACGTAACGCTCGGCGCGGGCGCGGAAGCGCTGCACCATCGCGTCGTCGCGGGCGCTGGTGTGGAACACATAGAGTTCGAACGCCTCCGTGGGCAGCGCCAGCAGCGCCTCGCCCCAGGCGCGCGTTACCGAATGCTGGTGCAGGCAGCTTGAGACCAGGCCAATGCGCCGCCGGCCGCTGCGCAGCGGTCGCGGCGCGATGTCGCCGAACGCATTGCCCGTCGCCGCGTCGAGCAGGCGGCGTACGACCCGGGCGTGACGCCGGTGGCGCTCGAGGTTGGCGCCGTCCTGGTAGGCCAGGGCAAAGCTCGGCACGCTGCCGAGGATGCGCTGGGCGGACTCGGCGTCGAGCGCCGCGGTTTCGAATTCCGCCAGGCCCTCATCGAAATCCTGCAGCCACTGCGCGCGCTGCGCTTCGGATTCGAAGCAGGGCAGGGACGGCGTATGAAACCGTATCCAGCGCGGCAGCAGGCGTTGCGGCCAGCGCTGTGCCGCCTGCCGGAAGGTGCGGACGGCCGCGGCGGTCTGGTGCGCGCCGATCTGGGCCAGGCCGAGCTGTTCCAGCGCGATCGCCGAATCCGGCTGCAGCTGCAGCAGGCGCTCGCGTACACCGACGAGTTCGTCGCCGCCTCGCCGCGCTGCATCGAGGGCGGCGTCGCGACGCTGCCAGATCGGCAGGTCGCCCGGCGCCAGCTCGCTGGCGCGACGCAGTGCGGCCGTGCTCGCAGGCCAGTCCTGCACCGCCGCGGCGGCCTGGCCCAGCGCATCCCAGGCGGCAGGTAGCTCGGGCTGCCACTCGACCATGCGCTCGGCGTGATAGCGCGCCGCAGCGTGCGCGCCTCGCGCCAGCGCATCGGACACCAGTCCCAGCCGCGCCGCGGGCACGCCGGCGACAAGGCGCAGAGCAGCGAATTCGCGCTCTGCTTCGTCAAAACGTTGCAGCAATCCCAGCACATGCCCGCGCAGGAAGGCGCTGTTCGCTGCGTCGGGCATGAGCGAGCGCAACTGCGCGGAGGCCTCGTCGGCAGTGTCGATGCGGCCGGTCTCGAGTGCGAGCACGGCCAGCTCGCGCCAGGCGCCCGCCAGTCGTGCATCAAGCGCAACCGCGCGGCGCAGTGCGGTTTCAGCGGAGACACGATCGCCGCGAGCGCGCTGCACCCGGCCGAGCTGGAAATGCAGATTTGCGTCGTTCGGGCGCCCGTTCAGCGCGCGCCGGCAGAGGACTTCGGCAGCGCCCGCGTCACCCCGGGCCAGCGCTGCCTGGATTTGCGCAGCTTGTTGATCGGACACGCAGAACTCCGGCCGACGCCCGGACCCCCGCAGGTTGCCGCAGGCCAGGCTTATTCAGTGGGACGATGGAGCTGAAACCGCTAACATCGGCGGATTCCCAGCTCAGAAGGCGATTCTCCCATGTTTGCCAAGGACCTGCGCATTGCCGGTTATGACGACACCCTGGCTCAGGCCATCGAGGCCGAGCGTCAGCGCCAGGAAGACCATGTCGAACTCATTGCCTCGGAAAACTACGCCAGTCCGCGCGTGCTGGAAGCCCAGGGCACCGTGCTGACGAACAAGTACGCCGAAGGCTATCCGGGCAAGCGCTACTACGGCGGCTGCGAATATGTGGACATTGCAGAGAAGCTTGCGATTGATCGCGCCAAGCAGCTGTTCGGCGCAGACTATGCCAACGTGCAGCCGCATTCGGGTTCGCAGGCCAATGCCGCGGTCTATCTCGCGCTGCTGAGCCCCGGCGACACCATTCTCGGCATGAGCCTGGCTCACGGCGGGCACCTGACCCACGGCGCGAAAGTCAATTTCAGCGGCAAGATCTTCAATGCGGTGCAGTACGGCATCGACCCGGACACCGGCCTGATCGACTACGACGAAGTCCAGCGCCTGGCCGACGAACACAAGCCGCGCATGCTCGTCGGCGGTTTCAGCGCCTATTCGCAGATCGTCGACTGGGAACGCATGGCGCAGATCGCAAAGTCGGTCGGCGCGTATTTCTTCGTCGACATGGCACATGTCGCCGGTCTTGTCGCTGCCGGTGTCTACCCGAACCCGTTGCCGCATGCCGATGTCGTCACGTCGACCACGCACAAGACCCTGCGCGGCCCGCGCGGCGGCATCATCCTGGCGCGCGCCAACGAAGCGATCGAAAAGAAACTGCAGTCGATGGTGTTCCCGGGCACGCAGGGCGGTCCGCTGATGCACGTCATCGCGGCCAAGGCCGTCGCCTTCAAGGAAGCGCTGGAGCCGGAATTCACCACCTATCAGCAACAAGTGGTCAGGAACGCCAAGGCCATGGCGGCGGCACTCATGGCGCGCGGCTACCGCATTGTCTCGGGCGGCACGGAAAACCACCTCATGCTGATCGACCTGATCGGCCGCGACGTCACCGGCAAGGACGCCGAGGCGGCGCTGGGCAAGGCGCACATCACGGTCAACAAGAACGCGGTGCCGAACGATCCGCGCTCGCCGTTCGTGACCTCGGGCCTACGCATCGGCACGCCGGCCGTGACCACACGCGGCTATGACGAGAAGGAATGCACCGATCTCGCCAACTGGATCTGCGACGTGCTCGACGCGCCCGCCGACGAAACCGTGCTGGCGCGCGTACGCGACGCCGTCACCGCGCAGTGCAAGCGCCTGCCGGTCTACGGCTGAGGCTGCCCTGAAGCCCGCTCCCCTCGCGCGCTGCGTGTGGAGGAGCGGGTTGGATCAGGGGGAGACGCCCTCTGGTGTCCTGGCCGCGATGACCGTCGCTTCGACAGGCGGAACTGCCCCGCGGCGTTCCGCCCGCAGTTCCGGGATCTTTCCCGTTTTGCTCGATACGCCTTACGATCCCGCGCATGCACTGTCCGTTCTGCCAGCATGAAGACACCCGCGTCATCGATTCGCGCCTGGCGGAAGACGGCGCGACAGTACGGCGTCGGCGCGAGTGTCCGGCCTGCGGCGAGCGCTTCAACACCTTCGAAACCGCGGAAATCAAGCTGCCGGCCATCGTCAAGAGCGACGGCCGCCGTGAAGCCTTCGACGAGAACAAGCTGCGCATCGGCGTGGAACGCTCGCTGCAGAAGCGGCCGGTTTCCAGCGACGCGGTCGACGACGTGGTGCGCAACATTCTGCGCAATCTGCGCCAGGTGAACGAGCGCGAGGTCGCTTCGCGGCGCATCGGCGAGTGGGTAATGGAAGAACTGCGGCGCATCGATTCGGTGGCATACGTGCGCTTCGCGTCGGTCTACCGGCGTTTCGAGGATGTGCAGGCGTTCCGCGAGGAAATCGAGCGGCTGGAGCGTGATCTGCCGCGTATCGAAGGGTTGCAGCTGCCGCTGCTCGGCGACGTAGCGCCCGCCACGCGCAAGAAATCGTGAGCCGCGCCTCCGCGGCCGCACCGTCCACAATGTCCTTCACCGCGACCGATCACGCTTTCATGACCCAGGCCCTGCGCCTGGCTGAGCGCGGCAATACCACCACCAGACCCAATCCGCGCGTCGGCTGCGTGCTGGTGCGCGACGGCAGCATCGTCGGCAGCGGCTGGCACCAGCGTGCCGGCGGTCCGCACGCGGAAGTGTTCGCCCTGCGCGAAGCTGCTGACCGCGCACACGGCGCAACCGCCTACGTCACGCTAGAGCCCTGCGCTCACCACGGCCGCACGCCACCGTGCGCCGATGCGCTGGTCGCGGCCGGCGTCGCGCGTGTCGTTGCTGCCTGCGAGGACCCGTTTCCTCAGGTCGCCGGCAAAGGCTTCGCGCGCCTGCGCGAGGCCGGCATCGCCGTCGACAGTGGCCTCCTGCGTGACGCAGCGCGCGAAATCAACCGCGGATTCTTCAGTCGCATCGAACGCGGCCGTCCCTGGCTGCGGCTCAAGCTCGCGCAAAGCCTCGACGGACGCACGGCGCTTCACAACGGGGTGTCGCAATGGATCACCGGTCCCGCCGCGCGCGCGGACGTGCAGCGC
>JAAFHE010000010.1 GCA_013298265.1 Lysobacterales bacterium
ACCGAACCCGAGTCCGGGGCTTTTTTGCCAGCCGCTCCAAGCGACCGCAATTGCGATTCCGTCGCTGATGCCACGCACGCATTCCGGCGACATCGCCTTGCCATCCTGTTGTGGAGGCTTGCCCCCGCGCTCTTCTACACAGCACGCACACACTCGTACACAGATCATCCCACCACTCAATTAGGTCAGACTTCCCATGATGAAATTTCTTTGGCCCGTGCTGCTGTCCGGCTTGTCATGCAGCGCCACTGCCCAGATGAAGGGTTCCGATGACGAATCGCCGGGTGGACCGCCGCGCGGCTGGCAACTGGGCGTGGCCGCCGTGTTCTCCGACAGCCCGTATGCCGGCGAAGGCACGCGCGTGATTCCGATTCCGCTCGCCACCTATCAGGGCGAGCGCTTCTTTTTTCGCGGCATCACGGCCGGCTGGACCTTCCTGGATCGGGAAGGTTTCGCGCTCGCCGCCATCGCAAAGCTGCGCCTGGACGGTTTCAAGATCGACGACCTGGGCCGGGCGGAGCTGGCGCGCAACGGTCTGGACTACCGGCTGCTCGAGGATCGCGACAACAGCCTGGACGCCGGGCTCGCAATGAAATGGAGCGGCGCGGCCGGCGAACTCGACGTCGATCTGCTCGCCGATGTGACCGACACCAGCGGTGGCCATGAACTCTCGATCAAGTACGGCTATCCGTTGCGACTGGGCATGACCACCGTGACGCCCAACGTCGGTGTCACCTGGATGTCGCAAGACATGGCGAGCTATTACTACGGAACGCGGGATGAGGAAGTCGCGCGCGGCGTCGTCGACTACAAGCTCGACGCGCTCGCCATTCCGCATATCGGCGTTTCGTTCTTCCGTCCGCTCGGCGAGAAGTGGTCGGTGTTGGGGAACCTCAAGTACAGCAGCCTGCCGGACGAGATCGAGAAGAGTCCGTTCATCGAACCCGACACCAACGGCACGGCGTCGCTGTTCATCGGCTTTTCGCGCCGGTTCTGAGGGGGCAGGCGCTCGCGCAAGGCGGCGACATGCCGCGCGTAGCGACCGTTGGCTAGCAGCTTGTGCAGCGACTGCCGACGTATCTGGCCGATGCGGCGCTGCCGTTTCGCACCGTGACCATGCCGGATATCGACGCGCTGTATATCCAGTTCCGCACTAACGAAGACGAGGCCGGCCATCCGATCGCCGATTTCACCGCGCGCGTCGAGAAAGAGATCGCAACGCACACGCCGCAGCACCTGATCCTCGACCTGCGTTCCGACATCGGCGGCAATCTGCTGACGACGCTGGCGTTCATGCGTACGCTGCCGGCCAAGGCCACTGGCCGCACGTATCTGCTCGTCGGCCCCTACACCTACTCGGCCGGCATCATCTGCGCAGCAGCGGTGAAGAAAGGCGGCGCGCGCAAGTCCTCAGTCGAATCCATCCGCAAACACACCGACGCGGTCTGGTCCGTCGGTCGCGCTGTCGTTGACGGCGACAGGATCGGCAACGCTGCCGGGCGCGGTGATTGTGACGCTGTTGATGGCCGGCATCTCCGGCACCGCGGCAACGGTCGCACTGAGCAGAAAGCTGACGCCGGCGTTGGGCGCGAGATCGACCATGACATTGATGCTGCCGCTGCCGTTGTCAGGACATTGCGATCCAATGTCCGGGCTGCAGATCCAGCTGACCGCGCTGAACGCGGCCTCGGGCACACTGTTCACCCGCACGCCGGACACGGCGCGCGCGCTGCCGTTGCGCACGTCGATCAGGTACTCGGTCCGGCTGCCGCCGGAGATGAACGACTGGCCATTGTTGATCGTCACCGACAGATCGGCGGCAAAGCGCGGGACGACGGACGAGCCGGCCGATGCCGCGCCCGTGCCGACGTCGTTGGCCGCGGTGACGCTACACGTATACGTTTCTCCATTGACAAGACCGGCGACGGTCAGCGGCGACGCCGCACCCTGGACGACATGCGTGCCCGGCGTACAGGCCGCGGTGTAGACGGTCACCGGCGCACCGCCGTCGTCGGGCGGCGCATCGAAGCTCAAGCGCGCAGACGCATCGCCGGATTCCACGCCGGTCACCGTCGGCGCCGCCGGCAGCGTAGCCGGTGTCACCGCGTTCGCCGTGGTGCGCGGACCCGCGCCGGCGCTGTTCGTGCTCCACGCCTCGCAGGTCACGCTGACGCCGTTGGCCAGGCCGGTCACGAGCAGCGGCGAGTTCGCGCCGCTGACGCTCTGCGTGCCGCACTGCGCGTCGAACGTCGCGGACAGGCCGCCATCGCCGCCCGGCACGAAGGCTACAGACACCTGGCCGTTGCCACGCGTGGCGACGACATCGGTCACGGCGTCGGGCGGACCGACCGGCGTGACCGGGCCCGAGTCGGCCGACCACGGCCCGTCACCGATGCCGTTGCGCGCGCGCATGCGGCAGGTCACCGCGACGCCGTTGGCCAGGCCATTGACCGGCAGCGGGTTGTTGCCGCCGAACACTGTGACTTCACCGCAATTGATGATCTTGCCCACGATCGGATCGCCGCCGTCGCCGTTGAGGCTGTAGCCCACCGTGACTTTGTTGTTGCCCGGCACAAGGCTCGTGATCGAAGGCGCCGGGGGCACGGTGGCGCCCACGCGCGCGGCGGCCGCCGCAGGGAAGGCAACGCCGCAGAGGACGAACAGCGCGCAGAGGTGCAATGGCCGGGACAGGTACATGAGCGAGACTCCAGATTCAAACCGCCGCCGTGGCGGTACCTGGGCTAATGCGTCAATCGGCGGGCGTAACTGTCATGCGACCGGCACCGGCGAGCGACGCAGTCGGGCCGGTGCACGCGAGCCGACGGCTGCATCGGCGGCAAAAGCCGTGGTCGCCGTGCGGCGCGAGCCCGGTTCTCAGCGGCTCGCGTCGAACCCGAAGTCGAATTCGTAGAAATGCACGCCGCCTTCCTTGATGACGATCTTCATCGAACCGCCAAGCCCTTCCAGTCCGTCAGTGCCCGAGTCCGGCACGACGTCGAGCGTCAGCGTATTCACGCCGCGCCTCGCCACGCCGTAGTGCTGCAGCCAGAACGAACCGCTGCGGCCCTGCAGCGTGCCGGTCACCTTCTCCATCGCGACGTAGCCGCCCGACGTGTTGCCGGCGGTGCGCATGCCGAGCATCTGGCCACGGCTCGTGGCGTCCAGTTCGCCATGGAAGGTCTTGTCGAGCAGCAGGCGCGCAAGGCCCGAGGGATCGTCCTTGTCGTCCTGCGGTATCAGCGTGACGTCGAAACGCCCGCTGACGTGTTCAGGCCTGACGGTGTCGTGCATGGGATGCTCCTGTGGGGTTGCGCTGAGCGTAGCGGCGCTAGCCGCGGGTATCGCCGCGCCGATGGCGAGGGCGATGATCGAACGGAAACAACGGTGCATCGCAGGCTCGCACTGAACGGGTACACGAGATTGGACCGCGCCGCGCGCATGCGATGATTGTAAAAACGCGACGTCCGCGAGCCGCCGACCCATGCTGAGACCCTCACCTGCACCGGCGCGTGGCATCCTGCGCCGCAAGCTCGACCCGTCGCACATGATGCATGGACGCTATCTGCCTGACGACGCGCTGGCGCCGTTCGTCGAGCACTACTGGAGCGTGAGCTGGGACCTGCGCGGGCAGCCACCACGTCTGCAGGAGACGATGCCGCACCCGAACGTGCACGCCGTCGTGGATGCGGCGGGCAGCGGCCTGTTCGGCGTGCATACGCGGCGCTTCGCCGTCGAATTGGCCGGACAGGGCCGCGTGTTCGGCATCAAGTTCCGGCCCGGCGGCTTTCGGCCCTTCCTGCGCAGGCCGGTCGCTCCGCTGGCGAACCGCTCCCTGCCCTTCGCCGAGGTATTCGGCGCAGACGGCACGGCATACGAGCGCGACGTGCTTGCCTGTGCCGATGTGGAAGCATGCGTGGCGCTGTCCGCGGATCTGCTCGCGGCGCATAGGCCGCCAGCCGACCCCACCGTCGCGCGCGTGGCCGGGATCGTGGCGCTGGCAGCAACCGACCGCGCCATCACTACCGCCGAAGAATTGGCCGGGCGCTGCGGCCTGGGCTTGCGCGCGTTGCAGCGCCTGTTCAACGACTATGTCGGCGCAAGCCCTAAGTGGGTCATCAACCGATATCGGCTGCACGAGGCGATCGAACGCCTCGCCGCCGGCACAGCCGTGGACTGGGCGGAACTCGCGCTGTCGCTGGGCTACTACGACCAGGCCCATTTCAATCGCGATTTCCGCCAGCTCGTCGGGCGCTCGCCGGGCGAGTTCGCCCGCGCCGAGCGCGTGGGTAGGCCGGACGGGCCGTCAAACCCATAGCGCAGCGTTGCTGGATCGAGCGTATGCCGACAGCCTGCGGACGTGCCGGGGATGTCGCAGCGGGTATGCGCTGGCCGTCGAGGCGAAGCCTGCAATTCCGGGGTTTTTCCCAGTACAGCGTGGCCGCCAGACCGGCGGCGACCAGCACGATCATCAGCGCAGAGTCTTCCGGCCCGAACACGCCGCCCGTCAGCTGCGCGGGACCGTGGTATTCGCTCGCGAACGGCACCTGGCCGCGCCAGTCGTCGAGACGCGACGGCGGCAACCGCACAAGGACGGTTTGACGCGCTGACCGTGCAGCAAGAGACTGCACCGACGAGCTGAGAAAGATCGACATTCCGACGCTGGTGATTCACGGCGACGATCAGATCGTGCCGATCGATGCGTCGGCAAGTCTGTCGTCGAAACGGCTGCAGAAGGGTGTCCTGAAAAGCTACCCGGGCGCGCCGCATGGCTGGCCAGCAGGCATGCGGGCCAGCTCAACGCCGACCTGCTCGCCTTGATCACGCAATGACAAGACGCGGCGAGCGACACCGTCGCCGTCCGCTCGTGCGGCCTCATCGGCCACCGGTCGTTAAACCCGCCGCGCCCGTCGTGCATCCGTAACGGATCTCACCCACCCGATCCGGAGCACCCCATGCACCTGCGTCACGCAGCACTCGGTTTGTCACTCGCGCTGTCGGCTTTCGGCGCGCACGCGCAACACCCGCTGCCACGCCTCCGGGCCGCGCACGCAGGTACTGGTGCTGGGATCGCCGCATCTGTCCGGGATCAAGAAGGGCCTCACGCCGGAGCAACTGGAGCGGCTGCTCGACCGGCTCGCCGCGTTCAAGCCGGATATCGTCACCATCGAAAGCATCAGCGGCGAACAGTGCGACCTGGTCGCGCGGCATCCCGCGGTATATCTGCCCGAGGACGTAGGTCCGTACTGCGCCAGCACCGAGCAGGCGAAGACGTCGACCGGACTGGAGGTACCGGCAGCCATCGCCGAATTCCGCAAGACCTTGCGGGATTGGCCGGCGAAGCCGACGCCGACGCAACGCCGGCGCCTGTCGGCGACCTTCCTCGCCGCCGGCGAGCACGCCTCGGCGCTGGTGCAATGGCTGCAATTGCCGGCGAGCGAGCGCCACGCCGACGATGGTCTCGACGCGGCGCTGGTCGCCCAGCTGGAAAAGCTGGCCGGCAGCAACAACGAAAGCTACAGCGTCGGCGCGCGACTCGCAGCACGGCTCGGGCTGCAGCGCGTCTACGCAGTCGACGATCACACCGGCGACAACGTTCAAGTCGGCGACACGGAAGCCTATGCCGCCGCGGTTCAGGCGGCCTGGGCTACCGCCAGCGAAAAAGCCAAGGCCATTCACGCGCGCTACGACGAACTGCTCAACGGTGACGACCTGCTCGCGCTGTATCGCTTCGCCAACCAACCCGATGTGCTGCGCACCGCAATCGAGAACGACTTCGGCCTGGCGTTGCGCGATCCCTCGCCGCCGCACTACGGCCGCTACTACGTCGCCGGCTGGGAAGCGCGCAACCTGCGCATGGTCGCCAATATCCGCGTCGCGTTCGGCGAAAAGCCCGCGGCCAACGTACTTGCCATCGTCGGCAGCTCGCACAAACCCTGGTTCGACAGCCTGCTCGGACAGATGCAGGGCGTGGATATCGTCGATGCCGCCAAAAAGCTGGAATAAGAATCGGGAGTAGGAAATTGGAGTGACGGGAAACCGTCGCCGCCGGCGCGCGCAGTTGCACTGCCGGCGGCAACGGTCTGATCGACTGCCTCCCCGGCAGAGCCGGGGGACTCGCTAGTTGCCCTACGGCACAACCGAGGAGTGGTGGCTCGTGATCAGCCATTCCTTGCCGGTCCAGCGGTAGGCGAAGGTATAGCGGGCCAGGATCACTTCGTCGGTGGGGGAAAACCGGAAACTGTAGAGCCCCGAGTCGACAGCGCGATTGCAGCCGATTTCGATCTGGCGCGGGTCGCCGATGGTTCCGAACGGTCTTTTGCGCAGGAAGTTGGTGAAATAGTCTTCCTTCTCTGCCCGCGTCACGCGCACCGCATAGGATTGCGTGGGCAGCAGAATCGAGGGCTCTGCGTAATTGTCGACCACGCGACGCGGGTCGCCGGTCTGCAATGACGCGTTCCAGCGATCGAACAGCGCCGCGATCTCCCGTTCCGACGTGGGCTTGCAGGACTCGCGACGCGCGCCGGATGCGGGGTCGCCGGCAACCGGATTGCCCGCACAGCCGGCAAGGGAAATTGCGATGACAAGGCAGACCAAGGACATCGTCTTCATGAAACGCTCCTGGCAATAAAGAGGTGAGCCGCGGAAAGCATGGGGCGACTTCCACGCCACGCGCGGCCGTTGCGGCGAACGGCCGACGAAGGATTCCGGTTTCCTGACAGCGCCCCAGAGCTGCCGGTGCGAACTATGAGCGACATGTGGACAAAGTGCAAAGAGCACCCGACGCGCCAGCAGTGGTCGGGCCACGAGGCAAAACCTCCCCCGTTTCGGCGCGGGAAACGACTCCTACAACGTCCACGGGTAACACGGTAGGCTCTGCCCGCTGCCGGCGCAGGCCGGCAACATGCCGCGGCGGTGCGGATGCATCAGACATCGGCCCGCAGCGGGGCACACCATCGACACGGCCGGGGAATCAGGGGTTATGCCACAGCATCCGCAGTTTGAATCTTTCAAGTTGGCCTGGCGCGAGCGGGACTACGCGCTCGCGCTGACGCACATCGATGCGGTGATCGCCGCGCATCCGCAGGTTGCGTCACTGCGGTGGTATCGCGCTAACTGCCTGGAAAAGCTCGAACGGTATCGGGACGCGCTGCTGACCGTCGACACGGTGCTGTCGCTGCAACCCGACCATGCGCCAGCGCTGGTCAGGCAGGTGGCGCTGGAGTGGAGCCGCGACACGCCTGACGAAGAAAGTGAGGACGCGCAGGACGAGGATCTGACGCCAGCCCAGACGGCCGAACGCGAACGCCAGCATGCCGAACAGCGGCGCCGTCACGTCGCACAATTGCAGCGTGCGCTCGCGATCGATCCGTCGCTGGCCGATGCGTGCTTCGCGCTGTCGCAGCTGCTGCGGCAATCGGTGGGCGGCGAATGGACGGCGTCCGATCCGCAGGCCGACGCCTTGCTCGAACGCGCGATCACGCTTGAGCCCGACCGCGTGGAGTTCCGTGCCGCGCAGGCGGAGATACACGAGTTTCGCGCCATGCAGGTGCCCGACGACGCACCGGACCACGCGTTCGTCACAGCCTTCACCGGCATGAAGTACCTGCGCGCCGAACTGGAGGCCGCACTGCGCGAGTTCACGCGATGCGCGCAGCTCGACGCTACGCATCGCTATCACCTCAAGGCAGCAAAGGTGCTGCACAACCTTGGGCGCTTCGACGATGCACTGGCGCAGTACGACCTTGCGCTGGCGCGACTGCCGGCCGACGCGCCACAACGCCCCTATGTGCTGGAGGCCCGCGCGCGCTCCGAAAACAACGGCGCCGGCGAACGCGATCAAATGGCCTCGCTACTGGAGAGCTTCATCGCGGCGGGCGATCGCAACCAGGATGACGACACCGTCGCGACCGCGTTACTCGGCGCGGCCCGCGCCGTGCGCAAGGGCAAGACCGTCAGCGAGGCAGTGGCCGCGCGCCTGTCGGAATCGCCCGACGATCTGACGGCCGCAAACATCGCCGAGCAGATCCTCAACGTCGCCTACGAGGACGCACCCGGACTCGTCGCGGTCGACAGCGCGACGTTTCCGGCGTTCCAGCGCAACTATGCGGCACGCCAGCGCAAAGCACTCGCAGCGGCCGGATTCCGACACCTCGCCGACGCCGAGGCGGTGGGCATGACACGCACACTGGGACAGCGCACCCTGCTGAGGTTCTACGCGGACGAAAGCGGCGCAACCACGGTCGATACGTTTGCGCTGAAGCCGAAGTGGCCCGGATTCGTGGCTTTCCTGCTACTGGCGGTGACGGGAAAGTGGAAGACCCACACAATGACCGAATGCACCACGCTGATCGAGGACGGCGGTTTCCTCATGACGCAGTACGAAAACCTCTCACCGTTCGGCTATGGCGACGCCGTCGACATCGAACGGCTGCCGCGCAGTACCACCGTGGCGGCACTCGTCGCCCGGCATCGCCAGCGTGTCGCGAGCTACCTGCAGGCACATCCGCAGGCGCGCGCGCTGCCGGCGACCGACCTGGCCGGCATCGAGGCGAACATCCGTCGCGGACAGGCGATCAAGCGCGCCTACCGGCAATCCATCGGCTATGTTTCCGACGGCGAACTGCGCGGGATGCTCGGTGGCCACTACGACCGCTTCGCCGAAAAAATCCGTCGCAAACTCGTCGAGCTGGCGCCCGACCGCGAGGAAAGCGCGGTCAACGGCTGAAGCACACAGGCACAGGGCGCATCCATCGGCCGAAACGGTGGCGGCCGGCGGCGACATACCACCCCGAGGGCCGCTCAATGCAGCGGCTGCAGAGCCGGCACACCTGCGATGGCCGGCTCCAACCCGCGCAGGACGCGCGTCGCTTTCTGCTGATCGTCCGCCGTCAACGTTTCGAGGAAGGCCACCTCCCCCGCTGCCAGCACCGCGATCGGCAAACCGTCGCGGTACAGCACGCGATGGCCGGGGACGCGCGCGACCTTGTCGCCCGCAAGCACGCTGCCGAGCAGGTTGGCCGGATCGGTCGCGGCCACGGCGATCCACTGGTCGTTCGTCGCTTCGCGGCGCACGCGGCGCATCGTCGCGACGGCCTCGGGCAGCGCGAACTGCTCGCCGGGCACGCCGGTGATGAAGCGGCCGCCGCGGATTTCGCCACGCGCCTCCAGACGCTGGTAGACACGCACCAGTTCGCGCCAGGGCGGCAGCCAGGCGGCTTCGCGTTCGAGCAGGCGCCAGCAGATCACCCCGTAGCGGCGCAGCAGCACGCGCGCAGCGTGTTCGATTTCCTCGGATTGCGCCGGCTGTGTCGGCACGCGGATCAGCGCCCAGCGCCCCGCATCCCGGATGCCGAACAGTGCCGGCTTGCGACGGCGCTGGCGCGCGCCCGCGCCGTCGCGTTTCGACGCAGGTACGAGCAGCGCACGCAATCCGCCGAAACTGTCGCACTGGGCGCGGCCCCGCACGACGAGCGTGGCGAGCGCGTCTTCGAGTTCGGTACGCAGCAGACGCGCGCCGTCGGCGATCTCGTCGAAGAACGACGCTCCGTGTTCGTCGAGATAGTCCACGACTTTCTGCGCGCGCGAACCCGGATCCGGCGCCTCGTCGGCGCGCGACGCAAGGCGACTCCATATGGGCGCCGTGCGCCGCGGCAACAGCAGGATAGGCGTGCTGCGCAGCGAGGCATTGCCGCGCCCTGCCCCGTCGCCGGCGTTCGGCCGCAGCCGCGTCCACAAGGTGCGGCCGGCCGTGCACAGTTCGTCGAGCCAGGTGATCGAATAGTCGCGCACGCGTGCGGGCAGCAGGTCCGCCTCCCAGGCGACCGCCGGCGCCTCGAAGCCTTCGAGCTGTCCGAGCACGACCGCCAGCGCTTCCGGTCCGCGCGCACGTTCGCCGTCGCTGAGGCGCTGCCAGTCGAACAGGAAACGCTGGAAATCCCGCGGCGAAACCGGCTCGATCTCGCGACGTAGCTGCTTGAGCGTATAGCGATGGATGCGCGCGAGCAGATGCCGCTCGCACCATTCGTCCGCAACCGCGTCCGGCGTGAAGCGGCCCTGCATCACATAGCCCTCGCCCTGCAGCGCCAGCAATGCGATGTCGATTTCCGCTGTCGTCAGTGCGAGCGATTGCGCCAACACCATCACCTGGGTCGGTCCCAGGCTCCCCAGGCGCGCACGCAGCAGCTCGCGCAGGGCCGTTTCGCGCGACCACTCGGCCTGCGCGTATTCCTCCGGCACGTCGACGTCGGGCAAACAGGCCGCCGCAGGAAACAGCGTGCGCAGCAGCGGCACCTGCTCCGTCGCGACCCAGAGTATCCGTGTGGAATAAGCATCATCGGGGACAATGCGCGTTGCGCGGCCATCGTCGGCCAATGCCTGCAGCCACTCGCGCCAGCCCGGATTCGCGTCCGCCTCGCCAGCGGTGACCACACCGATGCCGGTCAGCGCTTCATGCATTTCATCGGCATTGCGTGGCTGCGGCCAGGCTTCCTCGCGCACCGCGTCGATCGCAGCCGCGTCGAGCCGGCCGAGTTCGTCGGCCGACTCGGCTTCACGGTACAGGCGGTTCTGCACCGCCTGGGTGCGCCGTTCCTCGAGCGGTGCGTCGTCGAGGAACGCGTACGGCCGCGCGTTGATGATTTCGGCCGCGAGTGGCGACGGCGCCGGCAGGTCGCGCGCGAGCACCACGATGTCGCCGTTTTCCAACCGTCGCAGCAGTTGCAGCCAGCCGTCGGCGTCCATGGCTTCGTGCAGGCAGTCGCGCAGCGTCTGCGCGACCAGCGGATGATCCGGAATCTCGCGCTCGCCGACCAGGTTTTCCTGGCAGGCGACCTGGTCGGGAAACACTGCGGCCAGCAGATCCTCGGACTTCATGCGCTGCAGCTGCGGCGCGACCTTGCGCCCGCCGACGAAGCGCGGCAGCGCGAGCGCCGTGGTCGCGTTCCAGCGCCAGCGCGCGCCGAACAGCGGCGCGTCGAGCAGCGCCTGCACCAGCACGGCTAGCGCCGTGGCCGAATGCAGATAACGCGAGACATCGAGCAGCGGGAAGCTGTGGCTGGTCGACAGCGACAGGATGATGGCGTCCTCGGTTGCCGCGGCCTGCAGTTCGAAATTGAACTGGCGGCAGAAGCGCTTGCGCAGGGCCAGGCCCCAGGCGCGATTGATGCGGCTGCCGAACGGCGAGTGGACGATCAGCTGCGTGCCGCCGGATTCGTCGAAGAACCTTTCGAGCACGATGCGCGACTGTGTCGGCAGCGCGCCGAGTACCGCGATCGCCTTGCCGAAGTAGTCAGCGATCTGCCGCGACGCGGTTTCGTCCAGTCCGAGTTCCCGCATGAGGCAGTGCATGGCGGCGGCCGGCCCGCCCTCGTCGATTGCCGCAGCGACCGTCTCGCGCAGGCGCGATACGCCGAACGACAGCTCGTCGCTGCGGCCGGGCGCTTCGCCGAGCCAGAACGGAATGTTCGGGGGCGCGCCCTTGGCGTCCTCGACACGCACGCGGCCGGGTTCGATGCGCAGGATGCGATAGCTGGTATTGCCGAGCTGGAACACGTCGCCCGACAGACTCTCGATCGCAAAGTCCTCGTTCACCGTGCCGACGGTGTGCGCCTCGGGTTCCAGGATCACCGCATAGTCGCCGGTATCGGGAATCGTGCCGCCCGACATCAGCGCGGTCATGCGTGCGCCCTTGCGCTCGCGCAGGCGCTTGTGCACGGCGTCGCGATGCACATAGCCGGCGCGCGCACCATGACGCGTGGTGAAGCCGTCGGCGAGCATGCGCACGACGGCGGTGTAATCGGCGCGGGTTAGCCCGTCTTTCTCACACCCGTTCGTAGCGAGGCCGTCGAGACGCCGGCCTGATGCGCGCCGCGGACTGAGTGACGGCGAAGGCGTAGCCGACGCTACGTCGAGCCGGCACGAGGGAGCAGCGCGCGTCAGGGCGAGCGTATCGGCGGCCGCAGTAGAAGGGGTGTGAGAAAGGCGGGCTAGCCGTGCATACGGCGCAGCGCGGCAGACCAGCGCATACAGCTCATCCTCGTCCCAGTCGCGGCTAGCGGTCTCGGCCACGATCTGCTGGGCCAGCACGTCGAGCGGCGCAACCGGGATGCGCAGCGCGTCCAGCTCACCGCGCCGCACACAGTCCAGCAGCGCAGCGCATTCGACGAGTTCGTCGCGCGACTGCGGAAACAGCCGCGCCTTCGGCACACCGCCGACCGCATGACCGGAGCGTCCCGCGCGCTGCAGGAACGCGGCGATCGACCGCGGCGTGCCAAGCTGGCAGACGAGGTTCACGTTACCGATGTCGAGACCCAGTTCCAGCGAAGCCGTCGCCACGAGCACGCGCAATTCGCCACGCTTGAGGCGCTGTTCCGCATCGAGGCGCAGTTCGCGTGCAAGACTGCCGTGGTGCGCAGCAACGGCCTCCTTGCCGAGCCGTTCGCCGAGATGCCGCGCAGCGCGTTCTGCCATGCGCCGCGTGTTGACGAACACCAGGGTCGTCGAATGCTCGCGCACCAGTTCGGCGACGCGGTCATAGACCTGTTCCCACTGGTCGTTGGACATGACGGCGCCCAGCGGCGTCGGTGGCAATTCCAGCGCGAGGTCGCGCTGCTTGCCATAGCCGATGTCGACGATTTCGCAATCGGGCAGCGCGTCGCCGTCGCCGGCGCCGACGAGAAACCGCGCGACCGCCTCGATCGGCTTCTGCGTCGCGGACAGCCCGATCCGCACCAGCGGCTGCGCGCATAGCGCCTGCAGACGCTCCAGCGACAGCGCCAGATGACTGCCGCGCTTGCTCGCCGCGACCGCGTGAATCTCATCGACGATGATCGTACGCACGGTCGACAGCAGCTTGCGGCCTGACGCCGAGCCCAGCAGCACGTAGAGCGACTCGGGCGTCGTCACGACGATATGTGGCGGCTTGCGGAACGCCTTCTGCCGCTCCGCCGCGGGCGTGTCGCCCGTACGCACGGCCGTGCGAATTTCCACGTCGGGCAGACCCAGCGCAGCCAGTTCCTCACGGATGCCCGCAAGCGGCGCTTCGAGGTTGAGGCGGATGTCGTTGGACAGCGCCTTGAGCGGCGAGATGTAGACGACGGCGGTCTCGTCCGGAAGGCCGCCTTGCTCCAGGCCGCGCCGAACCAGATCGTCCAGCGCGGCGAGGAAGGCCGTGAGCGTCTTGCCCGAGCCCGTCGGCGCGGCCACCAATGTATTTCTTCCGGCGCTAATCGCCGGCCATGCGGCGCGCTGCGCCGGCGTGGGGCCGGGGAAGGTTCGTTCGAACCAGCGGGTTACGGCGGAGTGGAAGTGCGCCAGGAGCATGGGGCGATGCTATCTGGAAGTGCAGCCACGGTGCGCAGGTGGCTGGCCCGCCTTTCTCACACCCGTTTGTAGCGAGGCCGGCGAGACGCCGTCCTGATGCGCGCCGCAGACTTCAGTGACGGCGAAGGCGGAGCCGAGACTGCGTCGCGCCGACACAAGGGAGCAGCGTGCATCAGGGCGAGTCTATCGGCGGCCGCAGTAGAAGGGGTGAGAAAAGCGGGCTGGCATTGGGCACGCAGCTCAAAGCGGCAGGCGAACGCAAGCGGGCGGGCCATCGCCGAAGGATCGTGGTCGCGGTGCGCGCATACCGCAGCCCGCAACTGTGCGATGGCAGCGACCCGGGAATCAAGCGTTGGAACCGTCGCTACAGCATCCACAGCGTCGGCGGATAGCACAGCGCAATATACCGGCTTCTCTCGCACATGATGTTCGGCTTGCAGAACGGCGAGATATTTGCCGATACGTTTACTGAGCCGCGCAGCCAACCATGGCCACCCCGCATCGATATCCGTTCAATCCAGCTCGGCAATCCGCTCACGCATCTGATCCCGTCGATGCGCATCGGACTCGCCGAGCAACATTTCCCTGAGGATAGCGACCTGTGCCACTTCCAGGGCGCGTTTCGCCGACACGGCAAGCTGCGGCGTTACGCCGACGCCTTCCCAGTCCGTATGCGTTACCGGACTGATCGGGCGCCCGGACGGAACGAACAGCATGAAATGTGCGCTGAGCCGGCGCGGGCTGCCCGCATGCGCGCCGCCGCCGGTGGTTTCGCCGACCAGGGTCGCACGGCCGGCATTCTTCAGCGCGTAGGCGAAGTCTTCGCAACCGGAAAACGTATCGGCGCTGGTCAGCAGATAGACGCGACGCGCCTCGCCGTACTTCGGGCCGCCTACGCTTTGTGTCGTCCAGCGCACTTCGGTGTGGTTTTCGTCGCGGAAGTAGATGTCGTTGAGATGCGTAGGCTCGTCGAAAAGATAGCTCGCGAACAGCATGACGGTCTCCGGATCACCACCACCGCAGCGGCGCAGATCGATCACGAGTGCATCGGTGTCGCGCAGCAGGGTCATCGCCGCGGCGATGCGCGCAGTGGCCGGCTCAGGCCTGCCGAAAGCGTGCAGGTCGATATAGCCGATATTGAACTGCAGGCGGTCGACATTGTGGAAGCCGTGGTTCAGGCGCCGCGACGTCTGCTGCTCAGCGGCTTCCTGTTCCGGTGAGCGCCCCGAGGCGTCTTCGCTCAGCGCCTGCGCGAAATAGCGCACCGCAAGATGCCGGTCCCCGGTCTGGGCCTGCAGCAGGTCGCTGAGGCGCTCGGCAAAGGCCTGCGCGCTGGATAGCTTGTCGAACTCGCCGCGCTGCCCGGCATCGCGCAGATGCCTGCCGGCCGCCGCAGCTTTTTCCGGAAATACGTAGCCGCGTTCCAGCTGTGCTTTCGCATTCTCGATCACCTCCTGCCGCAAAGCGGCGTCGATGACCATGTCCGGCTGCGGCGGCCCCGATCCGCCTGAGCCCATCAATCCGAGTGCTTTCAGCGCCATCGCGCCGGTCACTGCCACTGCCAGAACAACGGCCATTCCCAGCATCCACTTTCTTCGCTGCATCGCATATTCCTCGCCAGTCCGAAGCATTGAAACCAGGCTCCAGCCTGACGCGGGAATGTGAGGACTTTATGGGCAAGGGCTGCGCTGCCGATCCAAGCGCGCTAGCCCGGATTTCTCTCGCATCTTCTACTGCGGCCGCCGATAGACTCGCCCTGATGGGCGCTGCGCCCGCGGTTCGGCTCGACGTAAAGTCGGCTTCGCCTTCGCCGTCAATCAGTCAGCGGCGCGCTTCGGGACAGGTCTCGACGACGTCGCTACGAACGGGCGTGAGAAATCCGGGCTGGATTTCGATGCGATAGCCAAGGCCGTAGACCGATTCGATGACGTCGACCTCAGGCAGCACCTCAGCAAATTTTCGCCGCAGGTTCTTGATATGCGTATCGATCGCGCGGTCGGCGACATCGAGTCTGTCGCGGCTGGCGATATCGAGCAGCCGCGCACGTGAGTAGATCGTGCCCGGTCGCTGTGCCATCGCCGCGAACAGCCGATATTCGCTCGCCGTCAGGCGCACCACGTGCGAGCCGACCAGCACCTGCTGCGCCGCGTCGTCGACCCGGATGCGCGGCGGCTCGCGCACCGGGAGCCGCGGCCGGCGCAGGATCGCCCTGATGCGTGCGATCAGTTCGCGCGGACTGAACGGCTTGCACACATAGTCGTCTGCGCCGGAATCAAGGCCGAGCAGCCGATCGATTTCCTCGACCTTCGCGGTCAGCATGATGATCGGCACGTCGGAGAATTCGCGCACCGCCTTACAAACTTCCAGTCCGTCGAGTCCGGGCAGCATCAGGTCGAGAACGATCAGGTCGGGCGCGGTACGCCGTATGCAATCCAACGCGGCGGCCCCATCGGCCATCACCTGCGTCGCATAGCCCTCGGCGATGGCGTAGTCGGCGACGATAGCTGCGAGATCGTTTTCGTCTTCGACGATCAGGATCGACGAAATCATGGCGCGATCAGGCCAAGCACCACACGGGCGCGCAAACCGCCAAGAGGCGAGGCGGAAAATTCCAGTCGGCCGCCGTGCGCTTCGACAATCTGCCTGCACAGCGCAAGCCCCAGCCCGCTGCCGCCCGTCTGCCGGCTGCGTGACGAGTCCGGTCGAAAAAATCGCTCGCCCAGGCGCGCCAGTGCGACGTGCGGCACGCCCGGCGTAGCATCGTCGACGACGACATGCAACTCCTCGCCAACCACCTCGAGCTGCAAATCGATGGCACCGCCAGTGTCGGTATAGCGCGCGCAGTTCTCCAGAAGGTTCGTGATCACCCGGCGCAATTGCTCCGCACTGCATAGAGAGGTCGAGCGCTCGGGCGCGGCGCCGACGGACGCCCGCAGGCCGGCGGCACGGAACTTGTCCACAAAACTTGAAAATACCTCGCATACCAGCAGCCAGACATCGGTCGCCGCTCGCTCGCCGTCGAGCTGTCCGACGTCTGCGCGCGCCAACACATACAGATCGTCGACCAGTATGCCCAGCGCGCTGACCTGGCGCAGCATCAACGCGATGTTGTCCGGCGTCGCACGGCGTATGCCGTCCTGCAGGCTTTCCAGTTGCGCACGCAGTACCGACAGCGGCGTGCGCAGTTCGTGCGAGGTATCGGCGACCCAGCGCCGGCGCATCGCATCGGTATCCGCCAGCCGTGCAGCCAGCCGGTCGAACGCCTGTGCGAGCTCGCCGAGTTCGTCGCCTCGCCGGATCGCCACGCGCGTGTCGAAATACCCGTCCTCCAGTCGGCGGCTGGCGTCGCGCAAGCGCCGTATCGGCCGGCGGAAATGCGCGGCCAGCAAAGCCGCGACAACCGCGCTCAGCAGTACGCCAAGCCCCAGCACCAACAGCAGCCGCTCCTGCTGCTGCATCAGAAACGCAACAGCGAGTGCGTCGTCGGGATTGCGCGACTGCGCCAGCACGACATAGCCGACCGTACGTCCGTCCACGTCGATGGATCGACGGATCGTGTCGATCGATGCGAATGCAATCACCCAGCGATTCGCCGTGTTTCCCGCCAGACGCCGTTCGCGCGCATCGAGCAGGCCGATGCGATCAGCCAGTTGGGCAGCCGGCACGCTGGCG
>JAAFHE010000100.1 GCA_013298265.1 Lysobacterales bacterium
GTGCACCAGATCTCCACAACCCTGGCCAATGCTACGCATTGGCCGGTCCGGCCCGTCGGGCGTTCAGAGTGATCAGAACCTGCGGTTCTGGGCGATCACTCTTCACCCCCTTGACTCAAGGGGGCTCCAAAAGCAAAGGGCGGGAAATGCAAAGGCAAGGAAAGCCTTGCTCAGAAATTCCTGAAGGCAACTCGTGAGCAATGTATGAGTAGTGAAAAAGAGCCGCATGTCGTCATCGTTGGTGGAGGATTCGGCGGGTTGTGGGCGGCGCGCGCACTGGCGCGCAGTCGCGTACGCGTCAGCCTCGTCGATCGCGTCAATCACCATCTGTTCCAGCCGCTGCTGTATCAGGTCGCCACGGCGGGCCTGTCGATGCCGGACATCGCCGCGCCGCTGCGCCACATCCTGCGCCGCCAACCCAATGCCACCGTGCTGCTCGCCGAGGTCGTCGACATCGACCGCGGCGCACGCCGTGTGTGCTGCGCCGACGGCAGTGCCCTCGATTACGACTACCTTATCGTCGCGAGCGGCGCGCGGCACGCGTATTTCGGCCACGACGAATGGGCGGCGTACGCACCGGGCTTGAAGACGCTGGACGATGCACTCCTGATCCGTCGCCGTGTGCTGACCGCATTCGAACGTGCCGAAGCCGAAGCCGATCCGGTCAAACGCGCCGCCTGGTTGAATTTCGTCGTGATCGGCGGCGGCCCTACCGGGGTGGAACTCGCCGGCACGCTGGCCGAGATCGCGCACCATACACTGCGCCGCGAGTTCCGCCGGGTCGATCCTGCCGCCGCGCGCGTGCTGCTGGTCGAGGCCGGGCCGCGCGTGCTTGCCTCGCTGCCGGAAGGCCTGTCCGCCAAGGCCGCGACGCAGCTGCGCCGGCTCGGCGTCGAGGTGCATGCGGGTCGCGCGGTTACGGCCGTTGATGCCGACGGCATAGCGCTCGGGGAAGATCGTATCGCCGCACGAACCGTGTTGTGGGCGGCCGGCGTCGCGGCCTCGCCGCTGGGGCGGTGTCTCGGTGCACCACTGGATAGGGCCGGACGCGTGATTGTCGAGGACGACCTGAGCCTGCCCGGCGATCCGAACGTGTTCGTCGTCGGCGATCTGGCGAGCCGGCAGCAGGATGGCAAGCCGGTGCCTGGCGTGGCGCCGGCGGCCAAGCAAATGGGGACGCACGCGGCGAAGATGATCAAAGCCCGGCTCGCCGGTTCGGCGGCGACGCCGTTCCGCTATGCCGATGTCGGCTCACTCGCCACGATAGGCCGCATGGCCGCAGTCGCCGATCTCGGCCGGATACGCCTGTCCGGCGTACTCGCCTGGTGGTTCTGGCTGCTGGTCCACATCCTGTTCCTGATCGGCTTCCGCAGCCGGCTCATCGTGCTGATCAACTGGAGCTGGTCGTACTGGACCTACCAGCGCCACGCCCGGATCATCGTCGGGCGGGAACACAAGGACGACGCCTGAGATGATCGCGCCTGAGACAAGCGCGCAAACGACGACGGCCCCTTTCGGGGCCGTCGTCTCATTGCCGGTATGCCGGTGAACTACGCGACGAACAGCGCGCGCATCTTCTTCATCGCGTTGGCTTCGATCTGGCGGATGCGCTCGGCCGAAACACCATATTCGTCAGCCAGTTCCTGCAGCGTCGCCTTCTCGCCGTCCTTGAGCCAACGCCGCGTGATGATGTCGCGCGAACGCTGATCCAGGCGCGACAGGCCTTCACGCAGCGACTCGAGCTGGTTTTCCTCGTGGTCGTCACTGGCCAGCGACTCATACGGATCCGCCCGATGGTCGACCAGAAAGGCAACGGGTGCCGGCGGCGCGTCGTCATCGTTGCTGTCGGCCGGTGCATCGAAGCCGACGTCGCGGCCCGACAGACGCGATTCCATCTCGAGAACAGTCGCGAGCGGCACGCCGAGTTCCTTGGCAACCGTCTGCGCCTCTTCATGCGTGAGCCAGCCCAGACGCTTCTTGGACTTGCGCAGGTTGAAGAACAGCTTGCGCTGCGCCTTGGTCGTCGCGACCTTGACGATGCGCCAGTTGCGCAGGATGAACTCGTGCATTTCGGCGCGGATCCAGTGCACCGCGAAGGA
Organism: Lysobacterales bacterium; assembly: GCA_013298265.1. GTDB lineage: Bacteria > Pseudomonadota > Gammaproteobacteria > Xanthomonadales > Rhodanobacteraceae > Tahibacter. The sequence goes on from JAAFHE010000100.1 coordinate 2,100, forward strand.
CACCAGGCGAACACCGAGGGTCGGGTCGAAACGCTTGACCGCCTTCATGAGTCCGATATTGCCTTCCTGCACGAGATCGCCGAGCGGCAGACCATAACCTTGGTAACCACGCGCCACGTGGACAACGAAACGTAGGTGGGAGAGCACCAGGCGTTTGGCCGCATCGAGATCATTGTCGCGGCGCAACTGCTCGGCGAGTTCCTGCTCTTCGTCCTGGGTCAGCATCGGCACGCGGTGCGTGGCGCTGATGTACGCCTCAAGGCTGCCCAATGCACTTGGAACCGGCAGGTTGTTGCTGACTAGGGCAAGCGCTTCAGTCATGGCTTGAAACCTCCAATACAGGTCACAGGTTAGCACTCGCGTGTATGGAGTGCTAATTCCGCCAGGAGTTCCCGAGAGGGTAGCTCCTGCGAACGGCGATTAGTGTACCAACAAGTACAGAAAAAGGGTTAAACCGCTGTGAAGCCTCATAAGCGGATCGCGCTCGCCGGCAGCTTCACTGATAAACCGTTGATCCTGGAGGGCCGATAGTCACGGCCCGGGTGCATTGGCCAGGGGATCAGCCAGTATCGGTTCATCGTCAATGGTGCCGACGAGCAAACCTTGCAAGAGCAAGAACAGCGTAGCGAGCCATTGCGGCAGTTCATCGCTGGCCTCTCGCCAGGCGGTCAGCACCCGCCGAAGCAGCGCCGCGGTAGCGGCCAGTCCCCGGGTCTCCAGGCGCTGGGCCAGAGCCTCGCAGCGCGACAGTGCCGACCCGCTCTGGTGACGAATACCTTGCCTCGCCCAGACCGCCAGCTCATCGAGCAGTTGCTCGATCAATGCCGATAGCCCGCCGGTGGACGCTGCGGCCTGCAGCGGCGGCAGGGACTGCGCACCGATTCCGCAGGCCTGCAGCACGATGGCCTTCTGGCGGGTGAGTAGCGCCAGCGGCGTCATGCGTACCGCGTCGGCACGTAGCTGGACGGGGCCGGCGATGCGCCAAGGCGGATCCGCGGTATCAGCCAGCGCCGCCGCCAGCGCATCGACCGCGCCGGGCGTGGCCGCCTCATGCGCGAGCGCCAGTTCGACCCAGTCGCCCGATGCGGCGTTGGCTGCGTCATCGCAGCAAAGCACGCTCGCGTGCAGTGTCTGCGCAGCCGCGTCCCAGCCCCAGTTGCCGACACCAGCGACCGGCAGCACGTGAACATGCGCGATCGCCTGGCGCGGCCGGACGAAATCCGGCAAGGCCGCACGAAGATGGCGCGCGAGCGCGGCACCGCCGGGCTGGCGTAGCGGTGCACCGATTCCCTCCCATGATTGCGCCGACAGCGGCAATACGCTGGTCTGGCGCGCCAGCGCCGGAATGTCGAGCAGTCCGTTGGCGCGCCGCTTCGCGCCGCGTGTGACGACCTGCGCGCCGGCAAGCTGGCGCAATGCCTGTCCTGCCACGCGCCGGCTGACGATCGGCGTGGCGGCCTGGCCCGGCTCGCGTGACCAGCTACGCTCCAGCACGGTCACGGCCAGCGTATCCGGATCGGCGAATACGATGCGCGCGCCATCGGCCGCATCGTCTCGCCAGCACTGCAGTCCCAGCGAAACGAGCTTGAGGTGATCCAGCACGACTTCGCCGCGCACGCCAATGCCGAGGATCTGGCTGGCGGGCAGGAGCGGCGACGCTTGCTCGGCGGAGGTACGCGCCGCCGCGATGCGCGCGACCAGCTCGGCCAGCAATTCCAGCAAGCGCTGCGGATCGAAGCGGCTCGAGCGGACAGCCTGCGCCAGGACGAGACTACGCAGTTCGTCGAGGCATTCGCCCGGCCAGTTCCAGCCCAGCCGCGACAGGCCATCACGCAATGCGGTGTAGTCCGCTTCCAGCGGCGCCCAGTCCTGGCAGCTGCCGTCGAGCCACAGGCGGCGCAGGAAACGTCGCGCCATGATCTCGACGGCCGTCGCATCCGCGCCCAGTCCGGCCGCGCTCGTCGCCGTATCGCGCGGCAGCAGTTCGATCACCGCATCGGCGAGACCGCCGGCCTGGCGAAATGCCCAGACCGCCACCGCAACATGCTCGCAACTGCCGCCCAGGCGACAGTCGCAGCGCGCGTGAGACAACGCCCGTCGCGAGAAAAAACGCACCGAGCACAGCGGAAGATGTGCCGTCGGCGTCGGTGCGGAAGATTGCCATGCGCTCAGGCGCACGACTGGCCGCGTGGCCGCGAGACGCCGCGCCTGATCGAGCGTGGCCGGCGACAGCGCCGCCGCCAGTTCCGCGTCGTCGAATTCGGCCGGGCTCCAGGCGGCTTCGCCGTCGGAAACCGGCTCTGCGCCGCCGGCCGCTGACCGCGCCCAGTGCTGATACGCGAGAACCAGCGTGACGCGATGGCGGCACAGCCCCGCCGCGGGACAGGTGCAGGCGGCTTCGCGCAGTGACTTGCCCGGCGCGAGCGTGGTCTGCTGACCGTCCTCGTAGCGCGCCCGCAGCGTCGCGTCGGCAGCGATGTCGATCTGCGGAATGCGCCCCTCGGCCATGTCTTTCTGCGCGCGCTTGACGAAGCCAGGATTCGACAGCGCCGTCAGCGCATCAATGCTCAGCTCGAGCAGGTCGGTGCGTGCCGTCATGACCCTACCTTGTCGGCGAGCCAGCCGGCCAGCTCGCCCGGCGTCATCGCCCCGACCTGGGCACCGACCTTGACCAGCCGTGCCGCGGTCTCGCGGTCGTAGTTCGGCGTCGCCGCCGCATCGAGCGCGGCCAGGCCAAGTACACGGCAGCCGGCCTGCACCAGCGACTGTACGCGCCGCACGAGTTCGCCCGCATCACCGCCTTCATAGAAATCGCTGACCAGCACGACGAGCGTGCGCGAGGGATTGGCGACGCAGCTTTGCGCGTAGGCCACGGCCTGGGCGATGTCGGTGCCGCCGCCGAGTTGTACCTTCATCAACAATTCCACCGGATCGGCCACGTCCCGGGTCAGGTCGACCACGCTGGTATCGAAAGCGACGAGCCGCGTGCTCATGCCCGGCAAATTCCACAGACAGGCCGCCATCACCGCGGAATGGATGACCGAGTCGACCATCGAACCGCTCTGGTCGACCAGCAGGATGATGTCCCAGCGCTGCGCCTGCCGGCGCGAACGGCTGACGAAGCGCAGCGTGTCAACGAACAGCCGCCGCCGCTGCGGATCCCAGCGCGCAAGATTGCCGCGCACGGTGCGCGCGAAATCCAAGTTGCGCGCGATCTTCAGGCGCGAGCGCCGGCGACGATCGCGCGGTCCGGCAAATGCCTGGCGCACCTCGGTCGCGAGCTTCTCCATGAGGCGACGCACGACCTCGGCCACGATGCGCCGCGCTGCGGCGAGCACCGCCGGATTCATCAGATGCTTGGTCTGCAGCACTGCGCGCAACAGGCTTTGCGACGGTTCGAGACGTTCCAGCACGTCGAGATTGGTGACGACTTCGGTAATGCCATAGCGTTCGACCGCGTCGCGTTCGAGCCGCTCGATCACCTCCTGCGGAAACAGGCGATGCACGTCATTGATCCAGTCGGGCGTGGACAGCTGCGACGGATCGAGGCTGCCGCTGCGCTCGCCGCGCAGCGCGCGCTCGGGGTCGCGGCCGTACAGCCATTCCAGCGCCGCGTCGGCCGCCTGCGCCGCGTCCTGCAGATTTCCCAGCGCGCCCTGCGCCGGTTCGCCGAGCAGCAGTCGCCAGCGCTGCAGCCGTGTCGGGATCGGAAAACTCACGCCGGTTCCTCCACGCCCAGGCGCAGACCCCAGAATTGCAAGCGCGCGCAGACCTCGCGCTCGCGCCGGGCCGCCTGCGCAATGTCACGCGCATCGACGTCTGTCGGCAGCGCGGCGGTCAGGGCGCGCGGCGACAAGTGGGTCGCCTCGTGCAGGCGCAGCAGCAGGGTGGCCAGGCGGCCGCGCTCGCGCGGCGGCAGCCAGGCGAAGGCACCACGCAGTGCCGGCAGGGCGCGCAGGAAATCCTCGTCGTCCAGCGCAGCGACCAGTGCGTCCATGCCCTCGACGAAGACCGGTTCCTGCGCAATCTGCTCGCGTGCCAGCGCGAGCAATCCGGACAGCGCGTCGCCCAGCGCATCGGCCGCAAGACCGTTGAGCAGGGCCAGCGCGGCACTCAGGTCGAACGCGTCGCCGTCGGGTCCGGCGAGCTGCGGCAGGCTGAGGATGGCCCCCAGCGCCGCACCGCGACTCAGCGCAGCCGCCGCCGGATCGCGCAGCTTGCGCGCGAATACGGACAGCACGCGGTCGATCTCGAGCACGAGTGCGCTGGCACCATCCTGCCGGTCCGCCGCATATCCCCGCAGCAGATCGCGCAGCGCGACGACGGCGCGCACATGGGTGAACGCGTCGGACGGCGCAATCGCCGCGGGTGGCTCGAACAGCCAGAGCGCGCGATCGGACGCGGCCTCGATCACCGCGGCGAGCAGCGGCGCGCCGGCGACCGCGACGATCTGTCCGTGGCGGAACAGCGGATACAGCACGCCGATCGCTTCGCCCAGCGGTTCGAAGCGCGGTGCGGTGGCGATCGCCGCGCGCAGGTCCGCGAGCAGCACGTCGCTGACGGCGGCAAGACCCGCGAACGCCGCGGCGTTGAGTCCCTGCGCGAGTGCGGCCACGTCGTCACGCGCCTCGCGCAGTTTCTCCTCGAGCACGGCGCGCGCCGCGTCGGCCAGCGTCGCGCCGTAGGCGCCGGCCTCGATCAGCGCGGCCATCTGCTCGATCGGGCGACCCAGGCGCCAGCGCTCGTTGCGCTCACCCGACAAGGCCAGCACCGGTCCCTGCACACGCGCGACGCCGGGAATACCGAGCAGCAGCAGCCGATGCAGCACGCGGCTCTGGCGCCGGCCCGCATCGGCAAGCAGATCAATCGTGCGCTCGCCATCGAGCGCGATACCGGCCGCATCGAGTTCGTGCTCGACCGAATCCAGCAGCGGCGGCCGCGGTGTCGCGGCAGCGAGCCGGCCGCGCAGGTCGCCGGCGAGCACGTCCATGACCTCGACCAGCAGCGGCGCGGTCCCGGGCCGGATCATGCCGCGGTAGGTCCACGGCAGCGGCGCGTCCTGCGCCTCCTTGAGCAGCGTCGCGGCAACTGCATCGAGCCAGTCGGCCCGCAGCGCATGTGCATGTCCGCGCAGCAATGCGAGGCCTTGCGCGTGTGTGTGCAGGGCGATCAGGTCGGCGGTCGATGCGACGAGCCGGCGCTGGCGCAGGCGCTGCGCAACCTCTTGCATCAGGCGCAGACCGGCTCCCGCGCTGCCCGACTCCCACAACCACTGGTAGTACAGCGGCGAGGACATGCCCGAGGCATAACCCTGGAACGCATCGAGCCGCTTGAAACTGTAGGGAACGAGAAACGAGCCATGCCGCAGCGGCACGCCTTCCGGCGCGGGCGGCGGTTGCGGCACGGCCGGTTCGCCGCACGCAGCAGCGTCAGCGACGTCGCGCCACTGTCGCGCCAGGGCCGGCGCGTGATAGCCGCCGCAGACGACAAGCACCTCGCCTTCACCCTGCGCCATGGCCCAGGCGATCCACTGCGCCATCTGCGCCTCGCGCGCGGCATTGCCGGGCGAGCCTGGATCGGCGCCGCGCAGGTGCTCGAAATGTACCTGCAGTTGCTGGGCGAGGCTGACGTCATCCACGTCCTGCTCGAACAGGTGGTCCCACAGCGCGTCGCGGCCTTCGATCGCGAGGCGATCGGCCAGCGCCTGCTCATAAGCCTCCGCGCGTGCCTCGTGCTGTGCCTCGGGCGCGTCCGCGTAGCGGTTGGGCAGATCGTCGAACGCATCGTGCCAGGCCGGCAGGTCGATGAAGCGCGCCTGCGCGCCGATCTCGCGTGCGGCGAGCAGCGCCTGCCACTCCGGTGAGTGCTCGGCGAACGGTGCCCACGAGCCGCGCTGCACGCCGCCGCCCGAGAGATAGCTGTAGATCGCAAGCGGCAGCACATGGCCGAGGAACAGCTCGTCGATGCGCGGGTTGAAATCCGCCGGCCCTTCGATCAGCACATGCCGCGGCCGCAGCGCGCGGATGCGCGCGGCGACCAGCCGCGCGCAGGCCGGACTGTGGTGCCGCACGCCGACGATGCAGGGCGAGCGCACGCTCATGGCAGGCGGTGCCGCGCCTCGAAATACGCGCGCCAATGCGCGCCGGTCTTCTTCGCGACCTTCTGCTCGAAATAGCGCCGCAGCTTGGCGCGGTCGTCGGCGTCGTCCTTGGCCACGGTGCCGGCGATGCAATCGACAAGGTCAGCGGGTTCGCCGGCGCGCTGTTCGAGGAACCACGCGCGCACACCGACTGCATGGGCAACGTTGACCGCCTCGGCCGTCGACATGACCGCATTGAGCGTGTCCATGCCGCCGTCGCGCCGGCCGCCGTCCTGGTGCGCGCGCAGATCGCGAAAGGTCGTCACGAGCAGTTCCAGCACCGGCTCGGGCAGCGTCTTCGGAATGCCGCTGCGCGCCAGCAGCTCGGCCGAGGCCTGCTGCACCAGGACCAGCTCGCGCTCGTAGTCGAGGATCGGAAAAACAGTCTCGAAGTCGAAGCGGCGCTTGAGCGCGGCGGACATCTCGTTGACGCCGCGGTCGCGCGTGTTCGCGGTCGCGATGATGTTGAAGCCCTCGCGCGCATACAGCATGCCGTCCTCGCCGCCGAGTTCGGGTACGGCCATGACGCGGTCCGACAGCATGCCGAGCAGGCAGTCCTGCACCTCCAGCGGCGCGCGCGTAATTTCCTCGAAGCGCACGATGCGGCCTTCGCGCATGCCCTGGTACAGCGGCGCCGGCACCAGCGCGCGCGGGCTAGGTCCCTCGTTGATCAGCAGCGCGTAGTTCCAGGAATACTTGATCTGGTCCTCGGTGATCGAGGCGCCACCCTGGATGGTCAGTGTGGAGACGCCGCAGACCGCAGTGGCGAGCAGTTCCGACAGCAGCGACTTGGCCGTGCCGGGCTCGCCGACCAGCATGAGGCCCCGGCCGGTCGCGAGCGTGACAAGCATGCGTTCGATCGCGGCGACCGGCGCGACGATCTTGCGCGACACACCGAGCGCCGCATCGCCGAGCACGAAGGTTCGCGCCGCCTTGAGACTCAGCGCCCAGCCCGGCGGCCGGGGATCGCGGTCGGCCACGGCCAGGCGCTGTAGCTGTTCGGCGTAGAGGATTTCGGCCGGCGGGCGCTGCAGCGCGGGTGCTCCGGCCTGTGGTTTCTTTGTAGCCATTGTTATAGGTATCCGAGTGGAATCTGGCTCAGGCGCACAGCGCCTGCATGTCGCGAATCAGTTCGCTCGCGGCAATCGGGTCGAGCG
>JAAFHE010000101.1 GCA_013298265.1 Lysobacterales bacterium
AGCTCTGCTCGAACGATTCCCCATTCCCGACTCCCCATTTCCCAGCTCACCTGTCGTACGCCGACTCCCCGTGCGACGTGATGTCGAGGCCTTCGCGCTCCTCGTCCGCCGGCACGCGCAGGCCCAGCAGCAGGTCGGCGAGCTTGAACGCGGCGAAAGCCACGATGCCGGACCAGACGACGGTCACGAGAACGCCGCTACACTGCACCAGCAGCTGGCTGCCGATCGAGTAGTTCTCGGCGACCTTGTTCGCGACGTAGTCATAGATGCCGGTGCCACCGAGCGACGGAGACGCGAAGACGCCGGTCAGCAGCGCACCGACGATGCCGCCGACACCATGCACGCCGAATACGTCGAGTGCATCGTCGGCCTTGAGCAGCTTCTTCAGGCCGGTCACACCCCAGAGGCAGGCCAGTCCCGCGGCGAAGCCGATGACCAGCGCGCCGCCGAGGCCGACGAAGCCCGCCGCCGGCGTGATGCCGACCAGGCCGGCGACCGCGCCGGAGGCTGCACCGAGCATCGACGGCTTGCCCTTGCCGATCCATTCGCCGACGGTCCAGGCCAGGATCGCCGCGCACGGCGCAATCAGCGTGTTGACGAAGGCCAGTGCGGCCGCGCCGTTGGCTTCCAGCGCCGAGCCCGCGTTGAAGCCGAACCAGCCGACCCAGAGGATGGCCGCACCCGTCATCGTCAGTGCGAGGTTGTGCGGCCGCATCGCTTCATGGCCATGGCCCAGTCGCTTGCCGACCATCCACGCGCCGATGAGCCCCGCCACCGCCGCGTTGATGTGCACCACGGTGCCGCCGGCGAAATCCAGCGCGCCGTGCTTGAACAGGAAGCCCGAAGCGGCGGTCGCCGCATCACCCGCGGCCTGGTCGGTAAACGCATCCGGGCCCGGCCAGAACCAGACCATGTGCGCAATAGGTACATAGCTAAAGGTGAACCAGATCACCGTGAACAGCAGCACTGCCGAGAAACGCATGCGCTCGGCGAACGCGCCGACCACGAGCGCGCAGGTGATGCAGGCGAACGCCGCCTGGAACGCGAAATAGCCCAGCTCCGGCACCACCACGCCCTTGGAGAACGTCGCGGCATTCGCTTCGGGCGTCAGCCCCTTCATGAACAGCCGGTCCCAGCCGCCGAAGAACGCATTGCCTGGCGTGAAGGCCAGGCTGTAGCCGTACAGGGTCCACAGCACTGCGACGACGGCAAACACGAGCACGCACTGCATCAGTACCGAGAGCATGTTCTTGGACCGAACGAGGCCGCCGTAGAACAGCCCCAGACCCGGCAAGGTCATGAAGATCACGATGGCGGTGCAGACCAGCAGCCAGGCGGTGTCGCCCTTGTTCGGCACGGGCGCGGCCTGGGCGAGCAGGTCGGTCGCGAAGCATCCCAGCAGCAAGCCGGCAGCGACATGCAGCGTCGCTTTGCGTAAATCACGTATTGGATTCATGGTGTCCCCCGGTTGGCTAGAGCGCGTCGTCGTCGGATTCGCCGGTGCGGATGCGCACGGCATGCTGCAGTTCGAGCACGAAGATCTTGCCGTCGCCGATCTTGTCGGTGCGTGCGGCGGTGGTGATCGCCTCGATCGCGATGTCTTCGAGGCTGTCGGGCACGGCCGCCTCGATGCGGATCTTGGGTACGAAGTCGACGACGTATTCGGCACCGCGATAAAGCTCGGTATGGCCTTTCTGCCGGCCATAGCCCTTGACCTCGGTGACGGTGATGCCGCTGACGCCGGCTTCGGACAGCGCTTCGCGGACGTCGTCGAGCTTGAACGGCCGGATGATGGCAACGATCAGTTTCATCGGAACTCCCTGGCTAGAAGGCTTTGGTGAGGGTCACGGTGCCGGTCGAACGCCCGAGGAAGTTGCCGAAGGCATTGGTGTAGACGCTGCGCTCTGCATTGGTGTCCGCGTATGCGGCAGCCAGCGACCAGCCGCCGTCGAAGTTGCGCGTAAGGCCGAGCTTCCAGTCGGTATACGAAGCAACAGAGGTACCTTTCACGCGCTGCCGGCCGGCGTGGCCGTTGAGCACCCAGCCCGGGCTGAATTCGTAGTTGACGCTGACGTCGAGGTAGCCGGATCCGTCGGAATCGGCGAAGCCGAACAGGTTCGTGACGGCGTGGTAGTACTTCAGCGAACCCGGTCCCCACAGCAGGCCGACATAGGCTTCGGTCGTGTACGGGCGCACGAAACCCTGCGGATAGCTGCCCGGGTAGTAGTAGGTGTAGATGCCGGCGTCGAGCTTGAGCGATTCGCTGAGCGGGACGCGCCAGCCCGCGTAGCCGTCGAGTTCCACACTGCTGCTGATCGGCAGGGACGCGCTGGAGTAGTCCGACAGCCAGCTGATGTTGCTGCCCCAGACGCCGGCATAGAAACCACCGTCGTGGGCGTATTCGATGCCGCCCTGCAGGGCCGGCTCCTGGTTGGTCTGGGACAGGCCGCGGAACAGATAGTCGCTGGTCAGGGCGAGTGTGCCGCTGGTGCCGGCGTGCGCGCTGCCGGCGGCGAGGAGGAGGATCGCGGACGCAAGAACGGCGTCCACGCGAAACGTGGCTGGAAAGCGAGGCATGTGAGTGATCCCGTTCGGTGAGTTGGTGGCCGCCGCGCACACGGGCGCAGCGGTGGCAGTCCCTGCCGTTCCACTCCGGGTATCCGAGGCTGTGTCGCCCCTTGGTTCCGCCCTCGCCTGGCTCGCGGCGAAGACCGACCGTATCGCCGCATCCTGCGGCCGGCGCGCGAGGCCTCGCGAAAGCCCGCGCACCGCCCTTCCCCGAACAGTCGCGCATCTTGCGCAACTCTTAGTTATTGTTATTTTTTGTAAAAGATATTTTTATAAGTAAACTTCCCAATAATTTTTGGCGATTTGGTTGGGTGGCGCGAAGCAACACCATCCCCACCCAACCCTCCCCTTGAAGGGGAGGGCCAAGGCCGAACGTCGCCGCTTTTAAGCCCTCCCCTTCAAGGGGAGGGTTGGGTTGGGGATGGTGTCAGCGCCCATCCCCAAGAGCGACGTCAGATCGCGTAATACATCTGGTATTCCAGCGGGTGCGTCGACGCGCGGAACTTGGTGACTTCCTGCATCTTCAGTTCGATGTAGGCGTCGATGAAGTCGTCGGAGAACACGCCGCCGGCCTTGAGGAAGTCGCGGTCCTTGTCGAGGGCTTCCAGAGCCTGGTCGAGGCTGTGGCAGACCGTCGGGATGTTCTTCTCTTCTTCGGGCGGCAGATCGTAGAGGTCCTTGTCCATCGGCGCGCCTGGGTCGATCTTGTTCAGGATGCCGTCGAGGCCGGCCATCATCAGCGCGGTGAAGGCCAGATACCCGGAGTTCATCGGATCCGGGAAGCGGATCTCGATGCGGCGGCCCTTGGGATTGGTCACGAACGGGATGCGGCAGCTCGCCGAGCGGTTGCGCGCGGAATAGGCCAGCATGACCGGCGCTTCGAAGCCCGGCACGAGGCGCTTGTAGCTGTTGGTCGTCGAGTTCGTGAACGCATTGATCGCGCGCGCGTGCTTGAAGATGCCGCCGATGTAGTACAGCGCGGTCTGCGACAGGCCGCCGTAAAGATCGCCGGAGAACAGGTTCTGGCCGCTCTTGGCCAGCGACTGGTGCACGTGCATGCCCGAGCCGTTGTCGCCGACGATGGGCTTGGGCATGAAGGTCACGGTCTTGCCGTTCTTGTGCGCGACGTTGCGGACCACGTACTTGAGCAGGGCCAGTTCATCGGCCTTCTTCACCAGCGTGTTGAAGCGGGTGCCGATTTCGCATTGTCCGGCGTTGGCGACTTCGTGATGATGCACTTCGACCACCTGGCCGAGTGCTTCGAGCGCCAGGCACATCTCGCCGCGCAGGTCCTGGAACGAATCGACCGGCGGCAGCGGGAAATAGCCGCCCTTCACGCCGGGACGCAGGCCCGAATTGCCTTCCTCATAGCGGTGCTTCGAACTCCACGCGGCTTCCTGCGATTCGATCTCGTAGAACACCTTGCCCATGTCGTTCTGCCAGCGCACCGAGTCGAAGATGAAGAACTCGGGCTCCGGACCGAAGAAGGCCGTGTCGGCCAGACCGGTGGACTTCAGGAATGCCTCGCCACGCTTGGCGATGGAACGCGGGCAGCGCGAATAGGCCTGCATGGTGCTCGGCTCGAGCACGTCGCAGTTGATCGCCAGCGTCTTGTGCGCGAAGAACGGATCGACCACGGCCGAGTCCGCGTCGGGCAGCAGCACCATGTCCGACTCGTTGATGCCCTTCCAGCCGGCGATCGACGAGCCGTCGAACATCTTGCCGTCCTCGAACGTGCTTTCGTCGATCGCGTGCGCCGGGAAGGTCACGTGATGCTGGGTGCCGCGCATGTCGGCGAAACGCAGATCGACGAATTCGATGCCTTCGTCCTTGATGAGCTTGAGAACCTTGTCGGCGGACATGCGGGTAGAGCCTCTGGTGGGATGGATGATTGGGCAAGCTATGGCAAGGTGTGTGCCATCGCAGCAAAGTGTTTCATATCAATGGATTGTGAATGTCTTGCTCAACACTAACGACGCCTTCTGCACTATTTTGGTGCAGAATTTACGGAATTAGCACGACATAGGTGCATTGCCGGGCTAGGACGGCTTCATGACCATGAGCCAGAAGATCGCGATCACGCTCGCGAACGCGGGCCAGCCGAGCCAGAACCACCAGCGCATGGCGCGCTGATAGGCAGCCGGTAGCGGGGTGCCGGTGGCGACCGCGTCGCGTGCCAGATTGCGTGCGCGTAGCTGCAGCCACAGCACCGGCAGCCAGCAGCACCCGACCAGCACGAACAGGAATAACGCCGTCTTGAGCCAGAACACGCTCAGCGGCAGATGCATCAGTTCGGCCAGCCACAGGCCGGTGGCGAACTGCACGACGACCGCCGGCGCGGTGAAGCAGGCGTCGGCGAGGACGACGGTCTGCGCTGTCGCCGCGATCACGCGCACGTCGCCCCGCCGATGCGCTATCCAGAAAAAGAACGCGATGCCGAGCCCCGTCCCCAGCAACACGGTAGACGACAGGATATGTATCCATTTGACCCAGAAGTACGTCACGTCATCTCCTGTCCGAGAGCACCCAGAGCACGGCCAGCGCCGGCACCAGCACGAGATTCTTGGCCAGCCCGCCAAGCGGATCCAGCCACAGTACCGGCAGGGCCGCGCCGAAGGTCACCGTATACGTGCCCAGCAAAGCGAGCATTGCGGCAATCGCGCGGCGCGGCTGCCGGCCGCTCATCAGCCACAGGGCCAGCAGCAGGTCGACGCCACCGGCCATGCGCGCGAGCGCGTCCGGCCAGGTCTGCCCCAGCCAGCTACCGGCCGCAAGACGTTCGATGTCGGCCGCCGGCGTGATGAACCCGGCCACTGCGGAGAGCAGCCAGAGCGCGATGACCGATACGCGCAGCACCGGCGCGAGCAGATAGAGCTGCGCATGCCAGCGGTCTTGCGCCTGGCTGGGCCGTCCGGCCAGTACCTCGGGCAACGCGCGCGGAGCCCATCCGAAGGCGTCGATGACCTGCTGCCGCTGCGCCGGCGCGATGTCCACGCCACGCTGCAGCATCCGCCATGTCGCCGCGCCGAGTGGCCCGCGCCCGACCCACTCGCCGATCTGCACGGCAATGTCGACACAGCGCTCGGGGATGCCGACGACCCGGCGTCCCGGCGCGCGCAGCCACGCCCGCCAGTGCAGCTGATAGTCGCGCAGGCTCAACGGCGCTGGGCCGCCGATCTCGAACACACCGGGGGCCGGCGCACTCAATGCACGCGCAACCAGCTCGGCCAGATCCTCGGCCGCACATGGCTGCATGCGCCAGTGCCCATCGCCGGGTAGCGGCAGAAACCTGGGAAATGCGGCCAGCGCACGCAGCAGCGAGCTGCCGCCGTAGGAGCCCGCGGTCGAGTAGACCACCGACGCCCGCAGCACCATGGCCTGCAGCGGCAGCGCCAGCAGCGCGTCGTCGAAGCGATGCTTGGAAGCGATGAACTCGCCGTCGGCCGGCTCGCCCAGCGCGGAGATCTGCACGAAACGGGCGATGCCCCGGCGCACGCAGGCCTGGGCGAGCGCGAGCGGCGCGTGCTCGTGGATAGCGGCAAGGCGGTCGCGTCCGCGGTCGCGCAGCAGGCCCGCGGCGTTGACCACGGCGTCGATGCCCTCGAGCAGCGGCAGCCAGTCCTCCACCGTCTGCAGCGCGGCGAAGTCACAGGCACGCTCGTCGACGGCGAGGCGCGGTCTTGAACGCACGCCGCGAGTCACCTGCCAGCCGACGCTGCGCAGCGCGGCGACGATGAATCCACCGATGAAGCCGGCCGCACCGAGTACGAGCACGGTGCCGCGCGGCAGACCTTCGGCGCTGTGGTCAGGCATCAGGCGGACGATCCGGTAGTTGCGGCAGGCACGACGGAACCGCGAGATTACTCCAGGCGACTCAACGCCGCCGCCGCGCAATGCCCGGCTCGAACTCGCTAAGCTACACCGCATCGCCCAGACCGCCGCACCGCCCGCACGCGCATGAACGAAATCCTCAACGTCATCCTGCTCGGCATAATCGAAGGCATCACCGAGTTCCTGCCGATTTCCAGCACCGGCCATCTGCTGATCGCCGAGCACTGGCTCGGGGCGCGGTCGGACCTGTTCAACATCGCGATCCAGGCGGGCGCGATCCTCGCGGTCTGCCTGATCTACCGCGAGCGCCTGTGGCAGCTGGCCACCGGCCTCCGCGACAAAGAACAAAGGGACTATGCGGCAAAGTTGGCGCTCGCCTTCGGCATCACGGCGGTGCTGGGACTCGTAGTTTCCAAGCTCGGCTTCAAACTGCCGAGCGAAATCACGCCTATCGCTTGGGCGCTGGTGATCGGCGGTGTCTGGATCTTGCTGGCCGAACGTTGGGTCGCGAACAAGCCTGAAATCACCACCATCGCCTGGCATACAGCGGCGCTGGTCGGTGTGCTGCAGGTTGTTGCCGGCGTATTTCCCGGCACATCGCGCTCGGCGGCGACGATCTTCGTCGCGCTGCTGGCCGGGACCACGAGCCGCGCCGCGGCGACCGAATTCGCCTTCCTCGTCGGCATCCCGACCATGTTCGCCGCCTCGGGCTACGAGCTCATGAAGACGCTGAAACACGGCGCGAGCCATGAGGACTGGGATCTGCTCGGCATCGCGTTCGGGGTGTCCTGCATCACGGCGTTCGTCGTGGTGAAGTGGCTGCTCGGCTACATCCGCACCCACTCCTTCACTGTATTCGCGTGGTACCGCATCGCGCTGGGCGTAGCCTTGCTGGTGGGTCTCACTAGCGCGCACTGAGCCGCCATGGCCGGCGCCGGGTCGATGCCGGCCGCCTGCAGCACGAGCCATCGCGCGTGTCGCATCATCAAAAACTCCCTTGTCGTCGTTGCGACAGCCGGATGCGCAACTGCCGGCGCAACACGGCTGGCGTGTGCCGAGCATCCGCTTTGTGTGCCGTGCGCAGCAAACGGAAAGCGCGATGGGACGGATCACTGGAATACGGTGAGCGGATGCACGATGGCGCTTACGAACGGCCCGCCGTCGCGCCCCCTGTGCATCGGCCACAAAAAAGCCCCGGCCACTGGTGGCCGGGGCTCCCGTGTCGTGCTGCGAGGTGGCGCAGCGGACGCGATCGACAGCGCTACAACCTACTTTCCGGAGGCATCCTGGATTTCCTCGCCGGCCTTCTCGATGTCCTTGCCTGCGCCCTTGACGGTGTGGCAAGCACTCAGCGAGCTGGTGCCGATGGCGACGAGCAGCAACAGGGCAACGGTCTTGAGCATGGCTTTCATGGCGATCTTCCTGTGGATAGGTGTAGAAAAGTAGCGTTGTTGCAGCGCTCGGAACTGCCCCGGTTTTGGCCGGGGTGACCGGCCGGCGTGATCAGCCAGCGTGTGCGCTCAGCGAATCGGCTTCGCGCAGACGCAAGTCGCGACGCGCTTCGGCGGCAGCGACGGCCGCGGCGTAGTCGGCCTTGGCCTTGGCCTGGCAGCTGTCCTTGGCATCGCCGGTCAGCGCATCGCAGCGCTGTTCGGCCACTTTCTGTGCCGCGGCCGCGTCGGTCTTGGCCACGTCGCTGTCGGCCTTGGCGCGCGCCCGCAGGACCTCCGCTTCTTCCTTGGTGATCTGGGTGTTCGCCTTTTCGACGGCGGTACCGACTTCCTTGTTCGCGTCGGCGCGCAGCTCGCCGGCCGAGCGCTCGGCCGCGTTCACGTCCTTGTTGGCATCGGCCTGCGTCTTGGCGAGATCGGACTGGGCTGCCGCCACGACCTTGCTGGCATCGGCGCGGGCGTCCTGGGACTTCCGATTCGCATCGGCCTGAGCCTTGGCGACGTCAGCACGCGTCTTGGCGGGATCTTCCGGTCGGTTGCACGCGCTCAGCAGCAGGGCGGCGGCAAGACTGGCACACAGTAACAGCGGTTTCGCATTCATGACGGCTCCATCAGGTTCAGTGAAATACATTTCTATTTGTTCAGACTTCGTGCCAGCTCCAGCAGCGAGGTAAGTCACTGAGTTATAACGATGGGATAGTTTTCCCGGGTTGCAGTAGTCCCACCGCACCGAGCCGAGGCCGTGCAGACTGCATGGTGCCGGGGTCATCTGCGGCCGCTTTACTCGCCTGGAGTACGGTCTTGGCTGACGACGACGCGCTCATCGTCGCTGCCCGGCAACTGGCGCATCTGATGGGCGGTGTCCAGGCCGTGGCCCTGGCGCGCCTGCACCGGCCCGTCGCCTGCAGTCGGCTGCCGCGCAGTTCAACCTGTCTGCGGTCGGATCCACGCTGCTTGATTTTCCCCACCAGCGCGCCCAGCTAGCAGCGCATTCGCAGGACACCGTCTGATGCCGCTTTCCGCTCCCACGCGCGAGCCTCTGATCCTCATCGTCGATGACCAGGCCGCCAACGTCCAACTGCTTGGGCAGATGCTGTCCGACGCCGGCTACGAGGTCATGCCGGCCAGCTCGGGCGAGCAGGCGCTCGCGCGGGCGCAGGCGCGCCAGCCCGACCTGGTGCTGCTGGACATGATGATGCCGGGCATGGACGGCTTCGAACTGTGTCGTCGCCTCAAGGCCGATCCCAAGCTGCTCGAGGTGTCGACGATCTTCCTGACCGCTGCGACCGAGCGCGAATTCCTCGTGCGCGCGTTCGAGCTTGGCGCGGTGGACTACATCACCAAGCCTTTCGTGGCCGAGGAGCTGCTGGCGCGCGTGCGCACGCATGTGAACCTCAAGCGCGCCACCGAGCATCTGCGCCTGATCGTGCGCGAACGCGACGACGTCACCGCGATCGTCGCGCACGACCTGAAAAACCCGATCTCCAACATCCGCTTCGCCGCACAGATGATGCGCCGGCCCTCGAT
>JAAFHE010000102.1 GCA_013298265.1 Lysobacterales bacterium
CCCACACGACTCCACGAAGACCCTTTCTACCCAGCAAAGGCGCTGGATCCCCGCCTATGCGGGGATGACGGGGGTCAAGCCAGTGCCAATCGGATCATGTTCAACTAGCAATTTGTCAACAACGTTACGCTGACCCCGCTATTGCCGCCGGCACTGCGACAGAGCGGCCCGCTACGCGCCCTTCTTGGAAACGGGGCTAGGTGCAAGAAGACCGGCGAGGAACCCGACTACCGTTGTGAACACGGTCAGTATGGTGTCCCCCTTGACCGCATAGGTGACACCCGTGTCGAGCTTGGAGAACACGCCGATCCCCAGGACCACGACGCAGAACAGCAACACAAAGGCAAACGACGAGACCACGATCAGCCAAAGCCTTGCCGCCGTCTTGTCATCGGGCGGCGGCAGGCCCTGAATCACCTGCGCTTCAAGCTTCTTCAGCGTTGCTTCGGGATCCGTCTTCAGGTCCTCCAGCGTCTGCGGACTTGCGAGGGCCTTCTCCAGCATCACAGTCGCCGATCGCATTTGCTCAGCCATGTCAATCTCCTCGTCGTGGGTGGATCTGCCATCGTCTTTCCTGCGCAGCGAAAGACATCGTCAGTCGAAAGGACTACTGCCGCTTGCGTCCAACGGGACTCGGGCGACCATCGCGCAACGCGGAACCTGGGTCTGATGGCCCGCCCTTGGCGCGGCGCCTGAATGGAGGGTCAAACCTCACGGCGTTTCAGCGTGACAAACCAGAAATGCCTGGAATCGACGATATGCCCGTTGGCCCCGGTCGGGAGCGTCTTCCTGGTGACCGAGTCCATCACGTTGAAGCCGATGACATCGATCTCACCGGCGCGCCGGGCGACAACGATATCCGAATGACTCTCATACCCACTGCTGCTGTCGAAGAGCTTTGCCGCCTTTTCGGCAGTCATTCCTGGCGCTCGCGCGTACGCGACCAGGTCTCCGGGCTGCGGTTCACCACCGGGCTCGTTGAGACGGAACGCCCAGTACTTTGCCGATGGGGTCGACGCCTTGCGCGCCGCCACGAAGTGACGAATGAACTTCGAGTGAGACTGCGCAAAAGGAAACTCCGCCTTGGTGAACCCCGCCGCCTTCATCGCCGCGGAAATGCCAACGGCGGACCAGAAATACCGATCGTCCGCCATGTCCTCCAAGCTAGGACTACCGCCACCGACAGCGCAGTATCGCTCGATCACCAGACGCGCAAACGACTCCTCGTCGTCCGTATGGCCAATCGTCCTGTCGCCCGTCTTGACGTTCCAGGTCGACTTCCCCCAGGTATTCCACTCATCGGTAACCGCACTGACGATCGATGCGAGCGTTGCAGGCATGTGAGTCTCCCAGTTGAGTGGGGCAGAAACTTAATTACCTTGTGGAACATAATTTAATGTTTACCTTACACACCAAATTGACCAGATCCCGTTACTAGACCCCGCTACTAACACAACGCCGCGAATCGGCTTAGACTTGAATTTGTTTCTATGACCATTAGGCCTAAGGAACATCAAAAAGTATCCTCCAGTCATCATCCGGGTTGAAGGCATTGGCAGTTTCATCGGCTTGGCACCATGAGCCAAAAAAGTCCTCTACGTGCCCTTCCGACATGATATGAAGAATGTTTGTCGGGGCGGGATGCTTTCGGGCCAAGTACCCAATCCGATGCCAGTCCTCCTTGTCATGGAAGTTAACCCCGTCAACCTCAAAGTCGCAGGCGTGCTTCATGAAGTCTTCGTCAAGCTCGAATGCGGCCGAAACATGCTTTTCGATTGATACCTCAAGCAGTTCAGATTGGAGTTGAGCTACCTCAAGAAACAGTCGACAGTACCCATAGACATCAAAGTCAGGCTTCTCGAAGTTGTCTCCGCTCGATGGGGCTCGATAGGAAATTAGCTCCCTGAAAGCTTTCAGATGAATTGTTGAATTCTTTACCTTACTGGACAGCTCTTTGTTGAAGTGTGCCAGGACATCGCAAGCGATATTGATCGTTTTTGTGTGAGTCGTCTTGAGAATTTCTCCGTCGTTCCACTTAACTTGTGGGCTCGTAAGAAGAATAGCTCGCAGTGAGTGCAGTACAGTGTAGTAGCTAAGGTAAGAAACTACTGGTCTCAGGTTGTTCTGCTCGGCGTATTTCAAACTCTGAGCCATCACGGAAGAGGCCAAGACCATTTTTGCTGCAAAGAATATTCGCACCACCCATTCCGAATTTCGCTCCGAGCTCCAACTCTTCGTTATAGTTGAGAACTGCCGCAGAAGCTCGTTTGAACGAGCTTGAACATCCGACTCTTTCGCGAAGGCGGGTAGTTCGTGGAACTCATACCACCAGTCGCGATTGGCATATTGCATCCGACTTGCAATGATCTTTCTGACTTCTATGTGTGTCATGCAAGTATGCCTACAGGGCGTTAACGTTCGAGCGAAACCACGTGCAACGTCGATCGGCCTCTGGCTGGCGGGGTAAAGTGAGCGAAGCGAACCCCATCAGGCGAGAGCCGCCTGCCGTTGCACATCAGGTTGAGCGAGGTGTTAGGCGTCATTCGCCCCGAAGCTCGCCGACTCCGATGGCAATGTCGCCGAGACCAGTAACGATGGACGCTACGCCCCCAACTATGGTTGTATCTGGTGACAGAGGAAGCGCCCACCAGCCGCCGAGCAGCGAGATGTCGACGCCCGTAAGGACTGTTCCTCTAGCTATCGAACCAAGGCCCTTGAACCACTTCTTTTTGGGTTGTGGCTCAGGCAGCTTGATCGAAATTGCTGATTGGTTTGAATCGTATTCTAGTGATTCAATCTTGCGATCTAGCTGTTGAGTTGCTTCTGCAATGCAAGACGACAGTGACATCTGATCGCGATACCTCGCGGCGCGCTCGTAGTACGCCTGGATACGACGGATGCGAATCCGAAGTTCCGCCTCTGGGTCGGTGCTTCCCGCGCTGCGCAGCGCTTCGATATCTTCCGGTGGAAGGTCAGACACTTTTAGCTCAGATACAATGTCTGTCATAAAGACCTCAAGAATTTCAACGACCCCGCTCTCAAGCAGCACTCGCTCGTTGAACTCTCGGTGCGCGCCACGCAGCCCCTCGATGGCTGATTTGATGTGCTCTCGGGTGAAAGCTCTGGACGCGTCTTCGGATTCGTCGGCGTCTAATTGCTCGATGTACCTAATCGTCCGCGACGCCCGGAACAGTTGCTCGAACCGATACGAGGACTTATCCCCATGCCATCGCCGAGACGCATGCAGCAGCTTGGATGCGACTTCCTGGCTGTAGACATCCTGGATGAGACGACGCCACGTGGACTTCTTCATGCTAGGGGAACCTTTCCTATGACACGTAGCGCTTAAATCGGAGTCGGGCTGGATAACCATGAAAACGTGGCCAACCATGAGAACAGCTTAAACGCGACTAGAAAGACTTAGTTGTTTTGTGCAGAAAGTTAATCTGACCCAACTACTTCACTGCAGGGTCGCGTAAGAAATGGTAGCTTGTGGTCCTGGCCTGACGCGACGATGAATTTCCAACAGGAGCCTTCCCGCCATTCTTGTATGCCTCTGCGACGGCATCTTCGAAATCTTCGTTGCTATCGGGACCAACCTCTGGTTCCGGCACGCCCTCCACTACTGCTGCGCATGCAGGAAGTTAACCTGACCCCGTTACTGTTTGACCCCCGTTACTGTTTTTGGGGAGGTTAAATCGCGCCTCTGCCTGGTTATGCATGGGTTTAGTTCGCGTCTATTTGGTAGTTTGTCCAGCGTCCGCCTCGCCCCCGACCTTGGCAGCAGCCTCTGCCGTCGCCTTTTCGCTAGCTTCGGCTGAAGCTTTGGCGCCAGCAGCCGAGACACTGTCTTCCTTCAACGCGTAGGATCGGCTAACGAAGACGACTATGGCCGTGAGAAGAAATGCACTCACGAACAATCCGATGCTGTTCTACTGAATAGTGCTAGGAGCCTGCGCGGCAGAAGAAACAGAGGACTGATAACCTGAGCCGACCGGTCATCCTGTGAGGCGAGCGCGTCGCTGTGTGTCGGGAGAACGGCTCCGGCGTGCACACAGTGGCGCGCGCATAGACGTTGCACAGGCCTGAATGCGCGCCTTTCCGCGGCCTTGCTTTATGCCCATGCCGCCATTCGCCGCAGGTTCAATGCCAGACACACCAGTTTCCACTCGGCCCGCACCTTCTGGATGCCACGCAGACTGAACTGGCGAAATCCCAGCACCGATTTGATCCAGCCGTTGGGTGCTTCGACGATGGCCTTGCGGCGACGGTACGCCGCCTGGCCGTCCGTGCTCTTCAGACTCTCGGCCATCTTCGCGGTGTATGGGTATTTCTCCGCATCGATCCGTGTCTGTTCGCGTCCCTCGCGGCCCAGCGCCACGATCACGTCGCAGGACTTGTCCGCCAGCACTTCCAGTGCCGCTTCGTTGCGATAACCCGCATCCGCCAGAACGGTGCCGGGCAACGCGCCCAGCATGCGCTCCATCGCTTCCACCATCACCGGCAACTGCCCGCTGTCGGCAGCGCAATCGGTCAGCTCCGCCGCCACGATGATCTGACGCTCCGCATCCACCGCCGTCTGCGCGTTGTAGCTGTGCTCAAAGCCACCGTTGGCCTGTTTCATGATCCGGCTCTGCGGATCGGTGAAGCTGGTCTGGTCTGAGTCCTCCGGTACGCCGAAGTCGCGCTTGAACCGTTTGCCCCGCCTCGGCGTGCCATCCGGATGCCGCGGCTTGCGCTCGTCGCCCTCATGCCGCCCACGCGCCGCATCGGCCTCGCGCTGCTGCGCCTCCAGGCGCGCCTTCGCCGCTTCGATCGCAGCCAGCCGCTGCTCGCGCCGAGCTATCTCGGCCGGCAAATCGTGCTCGGGCTCGTTCGACTCCGCGGCATCGGTGGCGCGGGCGCGTTCCAACAAGGCCGCGATCTGCTGCTTTAACTCGGCCTCGGCCTGTTCCATCCGCCCGTAGCTCATCGCCTTGTGGCGCGACGCGTTGGCTTTCACCTTGGTGCCGTCTACCGCGATCAGGCCCAGCTTCACCAAACCGCACTCGCGTGCCAGCTTCACCACCTGCACGAACAACCCCGACAGCTCCGCCAGATGCAGAGCGCGGAAATCGCTCAGCGTCCGATGCGCCGGAAAGTTGCCGGCGGCCAGAACCCGCAACGCCACGTCCTCGTGCAGCCGTTTGGCCAGCTTGCGCGAAGAGAACACCCCGGTCGCGTAGCCGTACAGCAATACCTTCACCATCATCGCTGGGTGAAACGGTTGGTTGCGCGGCCCGCCCTTGGCGTATCGCGCGTGAAACGCAGACAGGTCGAGCGACTCCACCGTATCAGCGATGAAGTAGGCCAGATGACCCTCCGGAAGCCAGTCCGCCGCCGACACCGGCAGTAGGTGGGCTTGATCGGGGTAGTAGGGCTGGTATGAGGTCGTCATGCGGCGATTGTCGCTCAATCGTTCCGCGAGTTGGCTTCTGCCGCGCAGGCTCCTAGGGTCCTTAAGAATACGCTCCATAGCGTCAGATATAAGAGGTTCTGCCTTACTCAAAACATATCCAGACGCGAACGCGGCAATCGACTTTCCTAGATACTCGAAGCGCGTCGAGTCGTCCTTGTCGAACGGCGAAAAGAACATACCAATTGCCCAACCCAGCAAGCTCCCGACCAAGCAAATCAACACATTCTGCGCAATCGCGATTGTGCTCTCCCCCCCGAAGAACCAGCACAACAGTAAAAGCGTTGCGCCAAAGAGCGCGGCGAACATACTGCAGAATATCTGCGTTACCCAGTGCGAACCAAAGTTAGTCCTCAGAAACTTGATCAGTTCCGCCATTTTCTATCCTTTTACGGGCTTCTTACATTTGGCCTCGAAAATCCGGGCGCTCGCTCACGCAACACACGCCCCACATCAACAGTGCACCCAACAACCACAATCAGAGCTTCACAACAGGCATCACCCCGCCTCCCCCACCGCATCAAGTATCGCCGTCACAACTTCCTTGAGCGGCGCGAGCCCGTGCAGCTTGCGCCAGTCGCCGCCGGTGTCGTTGCCGACGATGATGAGGTTCATGTGGTTTTCCGGCGCGTCGGTGTATTGGCCTATGCGGCGCAGCGCGGTGGTGACCTGGGCGTTGCTGCCGCTGAGGAAGTGCCAGCCGGGTTTTGCCTGGACGCGGCGGGCGTAGTCGGCTAGCACTTGCGGGCTGTCGTGATCGGGGTCGACGGTGATGGAGACGATCTGTACGTCCGTGCCGAGTCGCGCACCCAGTTGTTTCTGCAGCGACTGCAATGTCGTCATCATCACCGGGCAGCTACCTTCGCAGCGGGCGAAGAAGCTGTGCAGCACGATGTGCCGGCCGGCGATGTAGTCCTTGTAGAGGTCGACGGTTTTTCCGTTCTGATCGACCAGCGCCAGATTGGCCAGGTAGATGGCGGCGCCGTTGCGTGGCTTACCGGCTGCCGGTGCGGCGCCTGCGGGGGCGGCGTCCGTGGAGGCGCGCGTGGTGTTGGCCGTTGGCGCATCGTCGGCGGCGATGGCGGCAGCCGCCGCAGCAAGAGCGACGACAATGGCGACGGCTAGACTGCGGAGTGGCAACCGATTCGGTATCACGCGTTTTCCAAAGTATGTCGATGACTGAAATTTTGGATACCTGAAAGTTGAATGGCACTGACTTGGGCGGAGCATCCGGATTTTCGTCATTCCCGCGTAGGCGGGAATCGAGTGACTGCAGGCCTTTTCAACCAAGCAACGGCGCTGGATCCCCGCCTACGCGGGGATGACGGGGCTTGAGCCATCGCCATTCCCCTGAGCGTTCCGTATACCCATCCGCTGCACCGTGCATCGCCGGCCTGTCTCGCTCTCCTGCCGGCGCGGCACTTCGCAACGCCAGGGCGCCCGCTCCACCGCTGCCGTCATTGGATTGAGCCAGTAGCAGGCAACAAGTCACAGCACCTGCCCACTACCCAGTGCCACGCCGGCAGGTGTTCTCCCACCTGCCGGCGCGGTTTTTCGCAACGTTACGGCACCAGCTCGACCGCTCCCGTCACCGGGTTGAGCCAGTACTGGTCCGGCACGCCGCCGTAGGCGATCTGCTGCTGGTTTTTCTGGAAGAGCTGCATGGTCGGGAAGATCAGGCGGAAGCCGGGTTCGAAGATCTGTCCCTGCGGATGCTGCGAGGTCTGCGCCTGGTAGACCGCGATACGGCGGCCGGCCAGCAGTCGCACGTAGCCGTTGACCGACAGCTGCACCTTGGCCAGGGACTGCACGCGGATGAGGATCTGCTTGACCTGATTGCGATGCCACTCGGGGGTGCGGGCGGCGTCGTTCATGTTGTCCAGCAGCGCCTTGGCCGCGGGCTTGTCGCTCTCGGCCAGGGCCTGGGCGAACTGCTTGCGCCAGCCGGCCGTGGGACCGCCGCCGGGCACCAGTTGCAGCAGGCCGCAGCGCTTGGGCGAGAACATGGGCCGGGTCGGATCAATCGCGATCACGTCGTAGAGGAATTTTTCGTCGATCAGGCCGGAGGCGACCATCTTCTGCGCCAGCAGCATGTCGGTATGCGACTTGACCGGTGTCTCGAAGGCGTGGTCGGCGTCGATCTGGTTGATCGGCTGCACCGAGTTCTGGAAATTGCTGCTCTGGTAGTCGAAGAACTGCGCCTGGAACAGGTTCAGCGAATTCGTATACAAGGCCTTGTCAATCTCGATGTAGCGGATGTCGCCGGCCAGGCGCTGGTCGACGAAGGCGCCGACGGGAGCCTTGATGATCGGAGCCGGGCCACCGAACGGCAGCAGGTCGGAATCAAGGTTGACTTCCTGCTCGCAGAAGATCGGCCGTAGCTGCTCCTGCAGCGACAGGGCCGAGCGTTGCTTCATGTAGGCCGGCGACGAGGCCAGCTTTTCGTTGCCGGCCTTGATCCAGCCGGAGAACTCCTGCGAGCTGACCAGGCTTTTCACGATGGTCTCGAATTCCGGTGCGATGCGCATGGCGCCTAGCGGCAGCGGGCGTTCCGGCCGCCACCAGGAATCGTGCGGGAAGGCCAGTTCCTTCATGATCGGCCCGCCGTTCGTATGGCAGCCGGAGCAGCGCAGCCGCGGCAGCGTCGCCTTGCCGCTGCTGTCGGGCGGTCCCATGAATATCGGCTGGGACGGATCGTAGGCGCGCCACAGGTTGGCGATGTCGGCCTGGATATCCGCCGAGTCGCCGCGGTAGAACCACTGCCCGCCTTGGCCGGTGCCGCGGATTTCGTAAAAGTTATACATCTGCTTGCGCGGGTCCCAGACCAGCGTTTCGAGCAGCAGGTTGTCCGGCGTCGCCGCCTGCTGCGGCGACAGGATGCTGGTCAGCGCGGTGTTGTCGATCGAGGCCATCGTGAAGTGGCCGTAGAACCAGTCGCCGGGCACCAGCTTCTGGCCCGCATAGCTGCCGTCGATGGACTCGAAGAAGCTGAAGCTGCCCTGCGGCAGCGGGTTGTGGTAGCCGCGGTTGGCCACCATGGACGGCCGCGAGCTCATCGCGTTTGCGAGCACCAGGGCGCGGAATTGCAGCGCGTTGCCGGGACAGCGCGGCTGGGCGCTGAGCAGCTTGAACAGCGCGTCATCGTGGGCGTTGGGCGGCAGTACGTTGCCGGTGGTGTTGTTCTGGATCTGGCAGCGTTCGCCCGGGAGTTTGTCGGGCGCGGTCTGTGCCTGGGCCGTGGTGGCGGCCAGCAGCAGGGTGGCTAGCAGCAGTTTCATGTTGGATTCCCCAAGTGTGTTCAGCGCGCTGCGCCGTTGTAGCGGCGCAGCGCTGAGAGCAGCGCGTGATGGCGACGGCGCTGCGCTGGATTGCAGCGTCAAGCCGGCGGAAACAGCACCAGCAGATCCTCTATCCCCAGCGTGTTGATCGGCACCGACCAGATCAGGTCGGGGGCGAGCTTGCGCTCGGTCAGTTGACCGGTGCGGGGGTCCACCTGGATGCGCTGGGCAAACTCCAGCGGCTTGCCTTCCTTGAATGGCAAAGTGGAAAACTGCACTTCCCACGGCTGCCGCCCGCCGAGCACGAAGCCGTGCGAGACCTCGCAGTCGAGTACGGCGAGGATCTGCTTGCGCGTGTACTTTTCCTTTTTGATCAGGTCGGCCAGGTTGTTCGCCATCGGCAGGTCGAACGCGCGATTGCGGGCGTAGATGAAATGGTCGCCGGCGACGGAGAGGATTTCATGCACGCG
>JAAFHE010000103.1 GCA_013298265.1 Lysobacterales bacterium
ATGACTTCATCTCAAGGAAGAAGAGTGGCTTCCAAAAAAAATATACATATTGTAAATTTCACGATGATCTGCGATGCCGGCGGCGCGGCACTCGTCAGCGCATGACGGGACCGCCCGGATCTCGTTTCCGGGACTGCACGAGTCCGCGAGACGGCTCCGGGCCGCTACTGAAATCCGTTCAGGAAAATGATGCCGCTGGCGCGGAAATTCGCGACGAAGTCGGCGGTCATGTTGCCGGTGCGGTGGTTGTCGCGCTGGTCGGCGATGCCGGTGGGATTGCCGTTGTAGCTGATTGCCGGATTGGAAAAATACGGCCGCCGCGTGCAGCCGCCGGTGCAGTTGGTGGAGTAGGCCATGACGGTGCGGAACGAGCCGTCGACGAAATGCCCGAACGAATAGCCGTACGCGCCGTTGCCGTTGCCCGGGTCGTGGCCCATGCCCATGTTGTGGCCGTGCTCGTGCACGTAGCTGAGATTGCCGACCGCGCAGCCGCGCGAGGAAACCTGATACGCGGACGGGGCGAAGCCGGCACCTGGCGAGGATTGCAGATAGCCGCGGCCGCAGGCGTCGGACATGACCTGGGTGATCATCGAAACCATGTCGGCGGCAACGTCGTTGCGCCAGCCGGCGACTTCAGGATCGTTGCGCACCCAGGCCAGGTCGTCGCTGCTGTTGCCGGCCTCGGCCCGCGTCGTGATGCGGTAGCCGGCCAGGCGGAAGCGCGTCGTCATGTCGCTGTTGCGGAACGCAGTATTCGCGCTGTCCACCGCGGACTGGGCAAACGCGCTTGCCGCAGCGGTGCCGCCGAGCGAAGTGGCCGCCTCGGGCGAGAACACGATCAGCACGTCAGTTTGCGCGGGCGTATCCACGAGCGGCGCGATGGGCGCGTTCGCGGGTGGCGTGCCCTCGACATGCTCGGCGGCACTCGTGGCGCATTCGGGAAACTTGTCCTGGTCCAGCGCGATGACGACCTGGCTGCCGTCGGCCATTGTCGTGACCTCGTAGTTGCCCTCGGGCGCGCTGATCAGGCCGCCGAGATAGCCGCCGGTCAGGCTGAGGCTGACTTGAGCGGTGCTCTGGCCGTCCAGGCTGCCGAGCAACCATAGGCCGTTGCCGCCGCGCGTCTCGCGTGAAATCACCTTGACCGTGTGGCTGCGTCCGCCGGGCAGGGACAGGTTCAATTCATCGGCCTGCCGCAGTGCGGCCAGGTCGATACGGATGCGTTGCACCGCGGTGGCGGCGGGATTGCGCAGGGTGCCAAGCGCCGGCGAATCCAGCGACTGCCAGGCCGGTGGGGCCGCGGCGGTCGCGGTGCTGGCGAACAGTTCAAGCGCAGCTAGTCCAAGCGCAGCTAGCACAATCGATTTCATGGCGAACTCCTGGATTTAGCGCGCATCGTATCGAACGCGCCACGGCGTCGCAGCGAGCCGTTTCACGCCTGGCGCCCGTCGCGCGCCCTTATTCCGCCTCGCCATGGCCGTTTCGTTGCGTTCTGCTGCGGGCGCGGAAAGAATCGGTCGCCGCGGCTCCGCGGCTTCCCCCTGCAATGAAAGGAACGGTGTGAACTCCCTCGATTCTGCGCCTCGCGCGCATGCCGGCTGGATCGTCGTCAAGTTTGGCGGCACCAGCGTCTCGACGCGTCCCCGCTGGGACACCATCGGCCGTATCGCCCGTGACTGGCATGCGCAGGGAAAACGCGTGCTTATCGTCGTATCGGCACTTTCGGGAATCACCGACAAACTCAAGGCCATCGCCGAGGCGGGTGGCGATAGCGAGCGGCGCCTGCAATTGAAGGCGGAAATTGCCGCGCGCCACGAGGCCATGTTCGACGAGCTCGGTCTGGCCGACCGCGCGACGCTGCAATACTGGCTTGACCGGCTGGCGGCGCTGGCCGCCGACACGCGCGCGGAAACCGCCGAGTTGCCCTGGCAGGCCGAAGTGCTGGCGCTCGGCGAGCAAATGTCGTCGACGCTGGGTCAGGCGTATCTGAGCGCCCAGGGACTGACGACGCGCTGGCTCGATGCGCGCCAGCACCTGCTCGCGCAGGCGCTGCCGAACCAGAATGCGTGGAACTGCTATCTGTCGGCCTCTGTGCCCACCGCGCCGGATGCGGCATTCGCGGCCGGTCTGGCCGCGCAGGGCGAGGTGTTCATCAGTCAGGGCTTCATGGCGCGCAACGCGGCGGGCGAAACGGTGATCCTCGGCCGCGGTGGTTCGGATACCTCGGCGGCGTATTTCGGGGCCTTGCTCAAGGCGGAGAAAGTCGAAATCTGGACCGACGTGGCCGGCATGTTCTCGGCCAACCCGCGCATCGTGCCGTCGGCGCGCCTGCTGTCGCGGCTGGACTACGAGGAAGCGCAGGAAATTGCCACCACGGGCGCCAAGGTGTTGCACCCGCGCTGCCTCAACCCCGTCCGCGAGGCGCAGGTGCCGCTGGTCGTTCGCGACACCAACCGTCCGGAACTGGCCGGCACCGAGATCCGTGCCTCTGTCGCAGCCGCGGCGCCTAGCGTGAAAGCCGTCAGCGAACGCCGCGGCATCACGCTGATCTCGATGGAATCCATCGGCATGTGGCAGCAGGTCGGCTTCCTCGCCGACGTGTTCGAGCGCTTTAAGCGGCACGGTCTGTCGATCGATCTGATCAGCTCTGCCGAGACCAATGTCACGGTGTCGCTGGACCCTTCGGAAAATCTCGTCAATTCCGACGTGCTCTCGGCGCTGGCGGCGGACCTGGCCGAAGTCTGCCGGGTCAAGGTCATCGCGCCGTGTACCGCGGTGACCCTGGTCGGCCGCGGCATGCGCTCGCTGCTGCCGCGCCTGGCCGGCGTGCTCGCCGAATTCGACCTGCTGCGCGTACACCTGGTGTCGCAGTCGTCCAACAACCTCAATCTCACCATCGTGGTCGACGAAGCGGCCGCGGACGGACTGGTGCCGACGCTGCACGCGGCGCTGATCAAGACCGAGGCGCTGCGCGCCGAAGACCCGGCCGTGTTTGGTCCGGCCTGGAGCGAGCTGTACGCATCCGCGACGAGCCGCGCCGAAACCCCGTGGTGGCGCCTGCGCCGCGACGATCTGCTGCAGATGGCGGCACAGCAGACGCCGCGCTACGTCTACGATCTGGCCACGGTACGCGAACGTGCGCGGCGGCTGCGCTCGCTCGCGGCCACCGACCGCTGGTTCTACGCGCTGAAGGCGAACAGTCATCCGTCGGTACTGCAGGCCATCGCCGACGAAGGCTTCGGGCTGGAATGCGTGTCCCCGGCCGAACTGGAACGTGCCGCCGCGCTGGTGCCGGCCGATCGTCTGCTGTTCACGCCGAATTTCGCGCCGCAGCATGAATACGCGGCGGCGTTCGGGCTCGGTGCGCGCGTGACACTCGACAATCTCTATCCGCTGCAGCACTGGGGCGAAACCTTCCGTGGCCGCGAAATCATCCTGCGCGTCGATCTCGGCACTGGCCGCGGCCATCACGACAAGGTGCGTACCGGCGGAGCCGGTTCCAAGTTCGGCCTGAGCCTCGATCAGGTGGAAGAATTCCGCCAGCTCGCGCGCCGCTTCGACGTCGCCGTCGTCGGCCTGCATGCGCACCTGGGCTCGGGCATCCTCGACACGGGCCACTGGCGCGAGGTGTACGCGCAGCTCGCCGCACTGGCGCAGCGCTTCACGCGCATCGAGGCGATCAACATCGGCGGCGGCCTGGGCGTTCCCACGCGTCCCGACGACGCGCCGCTGGACCTCGCCGCGCTCGATGCCTGCCTGGTCGAGATCAAGCAGGCTTATCCACAGTTCCAGTTGTGGATGGAGCCCGGCCGCTACCTCGTCGCCGAGGCCGGCGTGCTGGTCGCGCGCGTGACCCAGACCAAGCGCAAGGGCGAGTACCGCTACGTCGGCGTGGACGCCGGCATGAACTCGCTGATCCGGCCGGCGCTGTACGACGCCTGGCACGAGATCGTCAATCTCACGCGTGAGCACGATACGGCCGACACGCTGTACCAGGTAGTCGGGCCGATCTGTGAATCCGGCGACGTGCTCGGCTCGAACCGGCGCCTGCCCGAATGCCGCGACGGTGACGTGATCCTCATCGCCCAGGCCGGCGCCTACGGGGCGAGCATGGCTTCGCATTACAATCTGCGCATTCCGGCGGGGGAGTCCGTGGTTTGAGCGCATCGCGTGTTGTGCTGCACCTGGCGGCGGCGGTACTGCCTGTGCTCGCCACGGCAATCCTCTGCCGGGCTTTTCGTTTGTCCGCCAGTGATTTCTTGGGCGCTGCGGCGGGAGCCGTGCTGGCCGCACAAAGTGCCGCATTGCTGGGCTGGCCGTTACTCGTACGCAGCCAGGCTTCGGCCTGGCTGGCACCGCTGGCGATCGGCCTGGCGATGGCGGTGATGACCCATGCACTGTTCGGCCCGGCCTTCGCCCTGGTCATCGCACCGACGGAGCCCACGATCTTCGGGCCTGGCTTTTTCTCCAAGCTGTTCGAGGTCTCGATCTACTCGGCGGTTTTCGTCGGCTGGGCCAGCGCGCCGCTGGTCATGGCGATCTGCGTTCTCGTCAACCGTCTGCGCCGCAAGGAGCTGCACCGTGCCGCTGTCTGACCCGCGCAAGGCCGCGGCCTTCCGTTTCATCCGTGCCGGCTATCGCGACGGCGTGGCGCAACTCGTCTACGCGTTCGACCAGGGAAGCGAGCTGGTCGAACGCATCACCTTTCCGGATGCGCCGGTGCTGCCGCCCGAGCGCGAGGCGGCGTTCGCCGCGGCGCTGAAGCTGCTGCACTTCGTCGCCGGCGTGAGCTACTACAAGGCCGGCGTGCCGGGCTTGATCGTCGTGGAGAACGGCGAACCGGACACGCCGACCGCGCAACTGCTTGACGCGCTCTACCTGCATGGCCTCGGCGAGTTCGCCTACCAGAACGGCCTGGACCTGCGCGAGCACATCCGTTTCCCGCGCGCGGGCACGTTCACGCCCGCGACCGCGCTGGGCCTGCCCGCGCGCAGTCTGCTGCCGATCGGCGGCGGCAAGGATTCGCTGGTGTCCGCCGAACTGCTGCGCCAGCACGGCGAAAACGCGACCGCGGTCTGGGTCGGCAACTCGCCGCTGATCGCCGCCTGTGTGGTGCAGACCGGGCTGCCCGGTCTGAACATCCGCCGCGAACTCGCCCCCGAACTGTTCGAATACAACAAGGCCGGCGCCTGGAACGGGCATATCCCGGTCACGGCCATCAACTCCGCCATCCTCGTGCTCGCCGCGCTGCTGTACGGCTACGACAGCATCGTGTTCTCCAACGAACGCTCGGCCTCGAGCGCGACGCTGGAGTACGACGGCCAGGCGGTCAATCACCAGTGGAGCAAGAGCTGGGAGTTCGAGCAAAGCCTTGCTGCCTGGCTGCGCAGCCATGTCGCGGCGGACCTGAACTACTGCTCGCTGCTGCGGCCGCTGTCGGAACTCGCGGTGACGCGCCTGTTCGCGCGCGAAGTGCGCTACGACGCGTTCTTTTCCAGCTGCAACCGCAATTTCCGCATCCTCGGTCCGCGTCCGGCGGACCGCTGGTGCGGCCACTGTCCGAAGTGCCATTTTGTCTTTCTTGCCTTGGCTCCGTTCGTGCCCAAGCCGCGCCTGCTCGGTATCTTCGGACGCAACCTGCTCGACGACGATACGCAGCAGCAGGGCTTCGACGCGCTGCTGGAGTTCCACGGGCACAAACCGTTCGAATGCGTCGGCGAAGGGCGCGAGTCGCGCGCCGCGCTGTACGCGCTGAGCGAGCGTCCGGAATGGCGCGAGGATGCGCTGGTGGCCCGCTTCCGCCAGGTAGTGCTGCCGCAACTCGATGCCGCTGAACTGGACCTCGACGCGCTGCTGCGGCCGGCCGGCCCGCAGGGTCTGCCGCCGCGACTGGCCGGAATTCCCGATGCGCTTTGCTGATCTCGCGGGCAAGCGCGTCGCGGTGTGGGGTTATGGCCGGGAAGGCCGTGCGACCCTGGCCGCCCTGCGCCGGCGCTTGCCCGGCCAGCGCATCACCCTGATCTGCAGCGAGGCGGAAGCCGCCCAGGCGCAGCCGTTTCATCAGGACGCGCTCGACTATGTCACGACCGAACCGTACGCCGGGCTGCTGTGGAGCTTCGACGTCGTGGTCAAGTCGCCCGGCATCAGCGCCTACCTGCCGGCGCTCGTGGAAGCGCGCAGTGCCGGCGTGTGCATCACGTCGTCCACGGCGCTGTGGTTCGGCGAGAACCCGCTCGCCCGCGTCGTCGGCGTGACCGGCACCAAGGGCAAGAGCACGACCAGCGCGCTGATCGCGCATCTGCTGCGCAGCCGCGGCCAGCGCGTCGCACTGGCCGGCAACATCGGCCTGCCGCTGCTGGAGCTGCTGGACACCCCGGAAAACGTCGATTGCTGGGTTGTGGAATTGTCAAGTTTCCAGACCGCTGAGATCGAGCGCCTCGATGTCGGCCTGGTCAACAACATCTTTGAGGAACACCTGGACTGGCACGGTTCGCGCGAACGCTATGTCGCCGACAAGCTGATCCTGGCCGAGCGTGCCGCAACCCTGGTCGTCAATGGTATGCAACACGAGCTCGTCGCCCGTACCGCGACCCATCCGCGTCGCCAGGTATTCGGCACGGTGGCGGGCTGGCATGTGGCCGAGGGCATGATCATGCGCGGCTACGAGCGCCTGTTCGACCTGCGCCAGCTGCCTCTGGCCGGTGACCACAACGGCTTGAATCTCTGTGCCGCGCTCGGCGTCATTGACGCGCTGGGGCTGGATGCACGCGCGGCGCTGCCTGCGGCGCGTACGTTCCAGCCGCTGCCGCACCGGCTGCAGACGCTGGGCGAGCAGGGTGGTCTGACCTGGGTCAACGACAGCATCTCAACGACGCCGCACGCGACGATCGAGGCGCTGCGCAGTCTGGAGGGCCGCGCGGTCAGCGTGCTCGTCGGCGGCTTCGACCGCGGTCTGGACTGGTCCGAATTCCAGCGGCATACGCAATGGCGGCCGCCGCACGCGGTCATCTGCCTCGGCGCCAGCGGCACGCGCATCGCCAAGCTGCTCGGTACTTCGGCGCCGGCCTATGCGCTGGGCCAGTGCGGCGGGCTGGCCGAAGCGGTCGCGCTGGCGCGCCAGTGGACACCGGTCGGCGGCGTCGTGCTGCTTTCGCCGGGTGCTCCAAGCTTCGATCAGTTCCGCGACTATGCCGACCGCGGCCGCGCGTTCACCTTGCTGGCGGGATTCGATCCGCAGTCGATCGCCGCGATCGAAGGCCTGGGTATCGCCTGAGCAGTGCAGGGGCTCAGTCGCCGCTGATGAAATCGGGGCCTTTGCCCGCGGTCTTCTCGTAGACGCCACCGCCGGCGCGGCGGTACTGCGTGAAGCCGTGCTTGGCCGCGTGGCCTTCGCTGGTCAGGTGGCTGTTGCCTACGACGGTATTGGGTGCCGAGATCTTGCGCCGCACGGGCGCGCCGCAATCCGGGCAGCAGCGCAGCTCATCGTCGCTGAGTTTCTGCAGCTGATCGAAGCCGGGCGCGCAGCGCGCGCAGCCGTTTTCCGTAGCAATGTATTCGTAGATCGGCATGAGCGCGGCGGCTTAGGGAACCCTTGGAAAAGTCGAATTCTTGTTTCTGATTTCTGGAGCCCCCTTGAGTCAAGGGGGTGAAGCGTGAGCGCCCAGAACCGCAGGTTCTGACCACTCTGAACGCCCAGAGGGCCGGAACGGCCGAACGGCTGCGCAGCAGGCGTTTGGCGGGGTTGTGGAGATCTGGTGTTGAATACAAGAGCGTAGCTGGTGGGACTTGCCCAGAGTTTCCTTATGAGGGCGGACGCGCCGGCTTCAAGCGGCCACACCTGCATTCGCGCTCGCGCTGTTGCGGTAGACGTCGTCCATCGCCTTCCAGCGGTTCACGATGCTGCAGAACAGGCGCGCGGTCTGCTCGGTGTCGTATACCGCCGAGTGTGCTTCATTGCTGTTCCAGTCGAAGCCCGCCGCCGCGACCGCCTTGGACAGAACTGTCTGACCATAGGCCAGGCCGGCCAGCGTGGCCGTGTCAAAACAACTGAACAAATGGAAAGGGCTGCGTTTGTAGCCAGTGCGGCGGATTGCGGCGTTGAGAAAACCCAGGTCGAACGAGGCGTTGTGTCCGACCAGGATGGCGCGCTGGCAGTCGGCCGCGCGCATGGCCTTGCGGATCGGTCGGAAGATATGGTCCAGCGCTTCCTTTTCATCCAGCGCCGCGCGGAAGGGATGGGTCGGATCGATGCCGGTGATCTCGAGCGCGCGCGGGTCGATGTTCGCGCCCGGAAACGGCACTACGTGCGTGGACACGGCGGGTTCGGGATGTACCCAGCCGTCGGAGTCCATGCGGATGATGACGGCGGCGATTTCCAGCAGCGCATCGCGATCGGAATCGAATCCGCCGGTTTCCACGTCGATGACGACGGGCAGGAAACCGCGGAAACGCTGGGCGTAGCTGACGACGGGGGCGGGCTCGGACATGGCCGCAGGATACCGGATGCCGCCTGTGCCGCCCATCACGGCACGGAATGCGGGTTCAGGCGCGCAGCCAGCGTGCGGCCAGCGCCAGCGCCGCGGCGACACCGAGCAGGGCGATACCCAGCACCGGAATCAGCATAAGGAAAGGCAGGCCGAGCACTGCCACGGCCAGCGCTGCGCTCCACAGGTCGCGCCGCGGCGCTACCTGATCCGCCGCGCCGGCGAGTCGTGCGATCAGGTGATCGAGGCTAAGCCGGCCTGCGCCACCGAAAATCAACGGCAGCAGCATCACCACGAACAGCAGCGGCAGTTTGTAGTTGCCGTGGCCGCTGTTGCTGATCGCATAACCCTTGAGCAGCTCGCTCCACATGCTCCACATATCGGGCCAGTGCACAGCGGCGGTAGCGACAAAGGTCAGGAACATCAGCGAGAACGCGAAGAAGCGCGTGCCGAGGCCCAGCCACAGCATCAGCCCGCCGACGAGTTCGAACCAGGTCGCCATGCCCCAGGACAGGTCCGCCGGGATCACGCTGAACGGCCACGGGAACGCGCTCTGGATATCGGCGAACCAGTTGGTGCCGCGCAGTTTTTCCAGTCCCGATTCCCAGAACTCCCAGCCCATGATCAGGCGCAGCACAGCAGGTGGGATGACATCGGCGGCGCCGTGCAGGCGGGCGGTCAGCGCATTCCAG
>JAAFHE010000107.1 GCA_013298265.1 Lysobacterales bacterium
TGGCGGCGCTGGAAGCGGAACTCGGCCAGCACGCGGCGGCCGACCAGTGGATCGCGCGCGCCTCGGCGCTGAGCCTGGAACAGCAGCAGAGGCCATCGCTCGCGCTGCTGCTTGCGCAGGCGCGCACCCAGGCGGCGCAGGGCGAGGCCTCGACCGCACGGCGCAACCTGCGGACACAGCTACAGAACACCGACGGCGATGCGATTGCCGATCGCGTCGCCGCGTGGCAATTCCTGGCCGACACGACGGAGCGCGAGCGCGCCGGCGATCTCGCCCTGGCCGATCTCAAGGCCTTGCGTGCGGTCGCCGCCGAGCAGGCCCAGCGCACGCAGAACGAACGCATCGCGCAATGGCAGGTGAGGCTGGACCTCGCCGGGCGCCAGCGCCAGATCGACCTGCTGCGCGAACAGAACCGCGCGCAGGCGCAGCGTCTGGAAACGCAGCGGCTGCGCCAGCGCCTGATGCTCGCGTCGGGCCTGTGCGTGCTGGTGCTGGTCGCGGCGGCCTTGCTGCTGCGCCTGCAGCGCCAGCGCGCGGCGGCGGCGACGCAACGCCAGGCGCTGGAACACCAGAACGCGCGCTATCGCGCGGCCGCGGCGGCCTTGCGCGCGGACCGCCAGCGCCTGCAGGCGCTGGCCGACCGCAGCGATGAGGCGCTCCTGCTGTTCGACGCGCGCGGCAATGTGCTGGCGGCGAACCGTGCGGCGGCGCAGTTGCTGCAGTACCGCGCGGAAAGCCTCGCCGGCCGGCCGCTGGAACAGCTGATCGGCGCCGCCGCGCGACAGGTCGCCGATGACATCGCTGCGCACGAGGAAGAAGCCGGCACCCCGCTGCGCACGGGCCTGGACCTCGGCACCGTCGGCACGCATAGGCTGCAGGCACAGTGCGGCCTGCTCGACGCCGCCGATGCGGAAGAACCGGTAGGCTGGCTGCGTCTCGAAGCCGACCGGCCCACCGCAGCGGAAACGGTGGCAGCGGGCAGCGGCGCCGATGCCTCCGAAACCTTCCGCCGCAACCTGGTCGAACTCATGCTGGCCACACTCGCGGCCTGGGAGCGCAGCACGCGCAGCTCCCGCGTGGAGTTCGCCGAGAAGAGCGGCATCTGGCGCGTGCATGTCGACGACGGACGCCTGCGCATGCGCTCGATGGAACGCTATCTGAGCCTGACCAAGCTGCCGCGCCATCCGCGCTGGCGCGAAGTGTTGCGCAGCGCCTATTTCGTGCTCGCCGAATGCACGCTCGATGTCACTGAACGCACACGGCTGGAAAGCCTGGTCGACGCGATCCGCGCCGAGGTCAGTGACCAGGCACTAGGCTGATTTGCCGGCCGCCACATTGTCGAACGAGAGATTCCGGATGACGTTCGCCGCGACACGAGGCAACGACGCGTCACGGTGAAAGACATCGGCATCTTCGAACATCCCTAGGCTGGCGCACGGGAGCCGCGCCCAGCCCCGGACGTCACTGACCCGATGCGTGGCCTGGCGGCGGCGTCGCGCGCTGAACGTCGCAGCGCACGCATTTGCCGCGCAACCCCATCTCGATCCGGAACGCGTGATGGTGGTTGTCGTTGCGGAACTCACCCGGTTCCTCGATCAGCGGGATCACGTCGCCGTAATCGCCGGCCACGGACCGGTAGCTCGCAGGCTCGTACTCGTCGCAAAGCGCCTGCACGGCACCGAGCGACCTGGTGTAGTCGTCGAACTCGCCGCAGGTGCGCACGACGCCGCAGAACTCGACGACCCGTTCGCGCAGCGCGTTGCCGTCGTAGTTGATGTCGCCGACCTCGACAGGCGTGCCGCCGGCACACCAGTTGGCGCGCGGCAGGGGATCGTGGGCGGTGGCGACCAGCGGCAGCAGCAGCAACAACAAAGTGACCAGGGCTATCGCGCGACAGGACATGGGTTACTCCCGGAATGTGCCCGCATCGTCCCTGCGCAGTGGTGCCGCGACAAGCCGCGTAGCGGGAAAAAAGCGGGAAAGAATCGCGCCAGCGGCGCCTGCGCGGCGCTCCGCGAAACTCGCACGAGACCTTGTGATTCAGCGACTTGCCCAGGATTTGCCCGGTTTTTCGGTAGTGTTTGGCGCGGCGACTGCCTAGCGTGATCCGGCACCGGCCAGCCCGGCCGGATTCGTCACAGAGGCAACCCATGATCCGATCCTCGATTCTCGCGCTGAGCCTTTGCCTGGCCGTCGCCGTGTCCGGCACGGCGGGCGCAGTAGGGCTGAACTACGTCGACACGGGCCAGTTCGTCCCCCCGGAGGCACTGCAGTACGCCGGCGTGATCGCGCATGGCGGGGTGCAGACACATACCTTCCTCGCACCGACCTATTTCGAATGCCAGCAGTTGCTGCAGGCAAGCATCAACAAGCACACCGAAACAACGCCGCACAACGTGACGTTCTACTTCGGCGTGGGCCATCCGGCGACCTACACCGCCGAGCCCTGCCGCCTGCGCGGCGCGTTCCAGATGTACGCACCGACCGAGACCGACGACGATTCCGTCACCGTCACGGTCACCATTCCGGCGCGCTACTCCCGCGAGCTGGGCGAGCTGCGCGAGCGCTATCGCTACGACCAGTACCTGGCGGACTACCAGAAGCTGTTCCCGGCGAACTGAACCGCCATGTGCTGCCCCGCCCAGCCCGGCACTGCGCTACCGGTCTGGGCGGGGCAGCAGACAACCTGCCCAGGCCGCTCGTTGCCTACGCACCCGCCTGCTGAGCCACCGCGCGCGTCTGCGCGACATGGAAGCGCAGCAGGTCGACAAAGGCCGGCCAGTCGCGGCCCTGCACGAGATCGAGGTAGCGCTGCTCCGGCGGATTGCGTGGACACCACAGTAGGCTGGCGGTGCGTAGCTGCGTGTCGTAATAACCCGCGATCACGACGCAGGCATCGACGGCGTCCGCCGCGGCGCCGGCGCGCAGCGCCGTGTGACGCGCGCGCAACGCGTCCGCGATATCCGGCTTCAGCGCCGTGACCGTCTGCCAGTGATCGAGCGGCAGCATCTGCAGCACCGGTATGCCGTCATGCTGGCGGTAAACGTCGGCGAGGTCCTGCGGCATCGGCGCGCCGAAGCGCGTCGCCACGGCCGAGATCTGAGCCTCGTCTGCCGCACCGTTCCACGTCGTGCCGCGGTTGACCACGCGCATCCACCAGGGCGGCCGCTCGATTTCTCCGAGCAGTTGCGGCGTAGTCCAATCGGCCAGCGCGGCCAGTTCGCGCTCCTGCGCCCCTTCGGTGCGGCGTAGCCGTTCGGTCATCAGCTGAAACCCCGACCAGCGTTCGCGCAGCCACGACGGCAGGTCCGCATTGACCTGACTGTCGCCTTCACTGTCTAGCCAGTAGAAACGCAGGCCCGCATGCAGCGGCGGTTCGGCCGTGTCGTACAGCGCGACCGTCGCGAGGTCGCTGTCGTGGCCGAGCAGCAGGAACGCGCGCAGTTGCGATGGCGTCAGCGTGAGGTACTCCGGTTTAGTGCCGGCGCGCAGGAAAGCAATCGTGCCCTCGTACGCGTAACTGTCGAGATCGAGGCCCGCGGCCTCGGCCGCCGGCTGTACTCGAGCGAGCGGATACAGGCCCAGCGGCGCGGCGCCGTCGGTCGCGCGGTAGAACGCCGCGAGATCCGCCGGCAGCGGCCGGCCAAGTCGTTCTTGCGTCGCTGTAAGCGCCATCTCGTCGGCAGCCGCGGCCAGCGGCTCGGGGCTCTCCTGCTGGGCCGCGAGCTGCTGCACCAGTTCCCGCGTGTCCAGGGCGGCGGCCTGCGCGTTGAGGCGCGCAAGATCGCGCTCGTAGCGATCGACCATCGCGCCCGCGTCGGCCTCCAGCGTCACGCCCGAGCGCCACACGCTCAGCGACACCACCGCCGCAGCGATCGGACCGGCGAGCAGCACCAGGTAAGTGCCGCCGACGAGTACACGCTGCAGCAAACGCATGGGTTTCACATCGAAGCCGCGCAGCGCTTCGGCGCCGAGCGCCAGACGCACGGCCGCGTGCGGCGTCGTTCCGGCGACGCGGTCGAAGATCTCGAAAACGCGGCGCTGGCGGGCACCGGCCGGCCGTGACCTGTCCATTTCCGGATCATTGCGCAAGGCCCGCAGCACGCCGCCAAGCTGCCAGCGGTTGCGCACGCCCGGTAGCTGCAGCAATGCAATGAACGCAAGCAGCGTGAAGCCAAGCCAGAACGCGAGCGCCGCGCCGACCAGGCTTGCAGTCGCGATGAACACCGCGCTCAGGCGCGCCGAACCGACCGGCAGCAGTTCCTGCACGACATGCGCGCCGTCCAGCGGCGGCACCGGCAGCACGTTGAGGTAGTTGACGAACAGGAAGACCAGCGCCGCCTCGTAGGCCAGGCCGCCGATCGCGCCGTTCATGAGCACGTAGATCGCGAGCGCCCAGCCGATGACGATGCCGGGCAGCGGTCCCATGAGACTCATCCACGCGCGCCGCGCCGCGTCCGGCGTGGCTTCATGGCCGATGGTCACGCCGCCGACCAGCGGCAGCGCGAGCATCTGCACGTTGCGATAGCCCGACAGGCGCATCGCGAGGTAGTGGCCGAATTCGTGGATCGCCACGACGACGAACAGGACCGCGGCCAGACGCAGTCCCCAGAACCAGCCGCCAAGCAGCAGGAACAGCGCGACGCTGAAGGCGAACAGCCCCGCCTGCACGCGCCGTGGCACCGGGCGCTGGGTCTGGCGCAGGGCGACCTGGGCCAGCCAGGCCAGCCGCGCCGGCGGCACCGGCTGCGTATTCGCCGGCGGCTTGGGCTGGCGCCATAGCGCCGTATACATCTGCCAGGCGAAGCCCGGCCGCGGACGCAGCAGTCCCTTGCTGTCGCGGTAGACCTTGCCGCGCTGCTGCAGCGAGGCCAGGCACTGCTCATGCAGACCGGCCACCTGCCAGTCCAGCGACCCGTCATCGGTGCCGGCCAGGTCAGTTGCGCCCTGGCGCGCACACCAGTCCTTGTGCAATTGCCACTGTGCGGCGAAATCTGCGCCGCCGATGGTCTGCGCGAGCACCTGCTCGTTCGCGCTGATCTGCGCGTAGCAGTCGAAGGCTTCGCTGATGCAATGGCGGCCATCGGCAAGACGGCGCATGAATACGCTGAGCAGGCGATTGGCCAAATGCGACGCCGGCGGCGCGTATAGCCAGAGTGCGTCACCCTGCTCGCGCTGGCGCCAGACCGCGACGGGCTGGGCCAGCGTGCCGCCGTCGGGGCTGTCGATCAGGTACCAGACCGGCCCCTCGAAACCCAGCGCGGTCAGTTCCATTGCGGCCTGCACATGCAGGTCGGCGACGGCTTCCGGAATGCGCGGCTGAGCGATGCGCCGCGCCCGCAGCGGCCCGAACACGAAGGACAAAAGGGCGCGCACACGCTGCAGTTGCAGCAGAAGGAAAACAGCCAGCACCAGGGCGGCGATATCGAACATGAGGGGGCTACAGCGGCGAGAGAACGCCTATTGTCACGTCGCGACCGCCATCGTGCACGTTCGTGGCCCGACGACGTCGCGCCCGCAGGTCACGGCCTGCCGCCGCAGGGCAGTACCCGCATTCCACGCGTGTGGCCGCAGCGGCGCCGTGAAACAATCCGGCGATTGCCGCGGCCCCGCCCAGCCGACACGACGATCCCATGGTTTTCTCCAGCGTCGATTTCCTGTTCCTGTTCCTGCCGCTGTTCCTGCTCGCGCAGAACCTGCTGCCCTGGCGCAACCTGACCTTCGTGCTGTTCTCGCTGCTGTTCTACTTCGTCGGCGAAGGCTGGTACACGGGCGTCATCGTCGTCTCGACGCTCGCCAACTACGGCTTCGGGCTTGCCATCGGCACCGCGCAGGAAACCGGCCGCCGGCGCCTGCTGCTGGCCGCCGGCGTCGCGTTCAATCTCGGCCTGCTCGTGGTGTTCAAGTACACCGGCTTTCTTGCCCAGAGCCTGTTAGGCGTCGGTGCGGATTCGTGGCTGCTGCGCATCCACCTGCCACTGGGCATTTCCTTCTTCACCTTCCACGCGATCTCGTACCTCGTCGACATCCACCGCCGCGACGCGAAAGCCGAGCGCTCCCTGGTCAACCTGTCGCTGTACATGCTGATGTTCCCGCAGCTGATCGCCGGGCCGATCCTGCGCTTCCATACCGTCGCGCGGCAGCTACGCCGGCGCGTGGTGGATGCCCGGCACCTGTACTACGGCGTCGTGCTGTTCTGTTTCGGGCTGGCCCAGAAGGTGCTGCTCGCCGATACGCTGGCCGCTGTGGCTGACCCGCTGTTCGCGCGCAGCGAAACGCTGTCGGCGCAGACCGCCTGGCTCGCCACGCTGTGCTACACACTGCAGATCTACTTCGACTTCGGCGGCTATTCCAACATGGCCCTGGGCCTGGGCTGGATCTGCGGTTTCCATTTTCCGCGCAATTTCAATTATCCCTATGTGGCGCGCTCGCTCACGGAATTCTGGCGCCGCTGGCACATGAGCCTGTCGCGCTGGTTCCGCGACTATCTCTACCTGCCGCTCGGCGGCAACCGCGAAGGTGCAGCGAAGACCTATCGGAATCTGCTGATCGTGTTCCTGCTGTGCGGGCTGTGGCACGGCGCCGCCTGGACCTTCGTGCTCTGGGGCGCCTGGCACGGTCTGCTGCTCGTGGCCGAACGCCTGGGCCTGGGACGCGTACTTGCGCGCCTGCCGCGCCTTGTCCAGCACGGCTACGCGCTGCTCGCGGTGATGCTGGGCTGGGTACTGTTCCGCTCGGCCGATCTGAGCGAAGCCGGACGCATGCTCGCGCGGCTGTTCGGCGCCGGCAACGTGACGGACATGGCCGCCTGGGATGTCCTGACCGGCGAACAGGCGTTCGTGCTCGGCGCCGCGGCGCTGCTCGCGCTGCCGCTGCTGCCTGCGCTGCTGAGCCGCTGGGTCGCCATGCCGCTGATGGCCGGCGAATGGCTGCGCACAGGCACCCGCGCTACGTCGGAGCAAACCGACGATGCGTCGTTTGAAAACCGCGCCGCCACGCGCCGCGCCTGGGCGCAGCCGCTGCCGCGGCATCGCTATGCGCTGGGCCTCCTGCTCGCGTTCGCGCTGTTCCTGCTGTCCTTGCTGAAAATCATGACCGGCGCGTACAGCCCGTTCATCTACTTCCGCTTCTGAGGCCGGCCATGCTGCATATTTCCCGCCGCGCGCGCCTGCTGGCTTGCCTCATGGCCCTGGCGCTGCTCGTCCCGGTCGCCGGCCTGCGCCTGCATACGACACGACAACTGGAACATTTCCACAATCGAACGCTCAATGCGTGGCCGGCGGACCGCGCCTTCCTGCGCGATCCGGCGACCTGGTTCCGCGAGGCGCGCGCCTGGCTGGCGGACCGCATCTACCCGATTCGAGGCATCGCTCAATGGCGCCGGCGTCTGTTGCTGCATGTCCTGCATACGCCGCCGCAGAGCAACATCGCACTCGGCGACGACGGCTTCGTCTTCCTGACCGGCGTCGACGAGAGCACGCGCTACGGCATCATCGAAGGTACCTGCATCAACGCGCACACGGCCGAGGCCGGCGTGGCGCTGCGACGCGCGCTCCTGCAGCTCGCCCAGTACAGCGACCGCAGCGGCATCGCCGTCGACGTGATCGTGCTGCCGACACTGCTGACGATGTATCCCGAGCGTCTGCCGCGCTCGATACCGCAGGCCTACCGCGACGCCTGCGCCGCGCGCGCGCGCGGCGAATCGCCGCTGCTGGATGTCATCGCGCCGGCCGGGCTGCACTACAGCTTTCCGTATCGCGAACTGCGCGCCGCGCGCGACGATCCAGCCTTTTTTCCGCAGGCCGACTGGCATGCGACCGGCCTCAGCGTAAAGATTGCGCGCGACAGCTATCTGCGGCAGTTCGGTCTGGCACCACCGCCAACAGAACACCTCACGCGTATCGACAAGCCGTCGGAAATCCTCGTCATGCAAGGGATGATCTCGCTACGGCCGGCCTGGCAGGTCGACAGCGACACCGTGCAGCCGGATGCTGCCGGCAACGACGCCTTCCGCGCCGCCGTCGCCGACCTCGCCCCGAGCCCGCGCTTCATCACCTACGGCTGGAAAAACTCCGCACCGCTGCGCGCGGAAAACGTGCTGATGGTGTCCGACTCCTACGGCCAGTTCACCGCGCCGCTCTACACCGCAGCGTTCTCCCGCATGGTCCAGATCACCGCGAACGACTTCAAGAACACCAGCATTCCCCTGCTCGTGCAGCGCACACGCGAAACCCACGGCGTCGATCGCCTAATCCTGCTCGTGCACGACGGCGGCATCTACCGCATTTTTGGCTGGGCTTCGGCGTTGCAGCGGTCGGCGGAGATGCCGGGGAACCCGACATGGTAAGTTTTTCACAAGCGGCAACTGTGAGCACAAGACGGCGAAGATCGATAGGCTTCGCTGCGGGATTCACATTTCCTGTGACAGCATCTATGCACCGCTCGCTCACACTCAGCGAGACGCGGCGGGGGTCACTATTGTGTATTGAGCGGCATCATGCAAGCGCCCGCTCGTCCCTTCTTTCCCACAAATAAGTGGCCGGAAAATCTTGATTCACAAAAGCAAGGGCATATGCGATGGGTGAATCGCCTGTCTGCAAATGCCGCTGAAAGCCCGAGGCTAACGCATAGCACATTTGCACGACACTGACGACTCAGAGCAGCTCGGCCTCTCCAAAAGCCCTCTAATCTTACCGAATCTTGGCATTGCTCTATCAGCGCCTCCATCCGAAATGAGGTCGCAAAGCACTTGGCAATTGCAGCAATAGCAAATTATGTGCATATTGACGCCAACCAATCATCGCATTGACACGATCTCCAAACCAATCCGACCGCCAGGAATCGCTAAATGTCTACACTTGCCTGGATAGATTTTGACGAAGCCGAGCGATCACGCATGCAGCGTCTCATCGCGCTCTTTCAGGAGCAGGATACGCGCGATGAGCTCGGCTTGGGCAGCGTGCGCGACTTCATCTCGGACCAACTATTCCCTGGGACCAGCACTATCCAGACCCGTCTGCGGTACATGCTGTTTGTTCCGTGGATCCTGCGCTCGCTCGAGTCAAGAAACGGCTCGCCCGAGCAGCTAAGAAACGAGGGGCGCAGCCTAGAACTGCG
>JAAFHE010000104.1 GCA_013298265.1 Lysobacterales bacterium
GCGCGAGGCCGGTGAGCCGGCTACCCCGGCGGCGGTCGGCACGCTGGCGCGCATCGAAGATTTCTATTCGCTACCTGACGGCCTGCTGGGCATCCGAGCGCGAGGCAGCCGCCGCTTCCGTGCCGTCACGACGCGCGTGCGGGACAATGGCCTGGTTCATGGCATCGTGCACTGGTTGCCTGACGAGCCCGAACTTACGATGCCGCCAGAATACGGTTT
Source organism: Lysobacterales bacterium (assembly GCA_013298265.1). GTDB lineage: Bacteria > Pseudomonadota > Gammaproteobacteria > Xanthomonadales > Rhodanobacteraceae > Tahibacter. The sequence continues at coordinate 220 of JAAFHE010000104.1, forward strand.
GCTTGCGGTCATTCTAGAGCGCCTGCTTGAGCAGATTGGCGGCGAGCATGCGCGTGCCGGTCGGCAGCGCCTTGACGACGCAAGCTGGGTCGGCTTCCGCTTGGCTGAGCTGCTGCCGGTGGAGGCGGCCGAACGGCAGCACTGGTTGCAGCTAACCGACCCGTTGCAGCGGCTCGATGGTCTGATGCGTTGCATTCCGCGATTTCAGTCGGCCTAGACAATCTTTGCGGCGGGCCTTGCCCGATCCATGCGAGTCACGGATGCTGACCCGCCCTCATCCGCGACTGGAAAATCCATGAGCCATCTCAAAGGCCGCACGCTGTTCATCACCGGCGCATCGCGCGGCATCGGCCTTGCCATCGCCAAGCGCGCCGCGCGCGATGGCGCCAATATCGTGATCGCCGCGAAGTCCAGCGTGGCCAATCCGAAGTTGCCTGGCACCATCTATTCGGCGGCCGAGGAAATTGAAGCCGCCGGTGGCAAGGCATTGCCGCTCAAGGTCGATGTGCGCGAGGAAGATGAAGTGCAGGCGGCCGTGGCTAAGGCGGTGGAGCGCTTCGGCGGCATCGATATCCTCGTCAACAACGCCAGCGCGATCTGGCTCGCCGGTATCACCGGTACGCCGATGAAGCGCTACGACCTGATGCATCAGGTCAACGTGCGCGGCAGCTACCTGTGCACTCAGGCCTGCCTGCCGCAACTCAAGAAATCACTGAATCCGCATGTGCTGATGCTGGCCCCACCGCTGAATCTGGCGGGCAAATGGTTCCAGCATCACACCGCGTACACCATGTCCAAGTACGGCATGAGCATGGCCGCGTTCGGGCTCGCGGCGGAACTCGCGAAGGATGGCATCGCGGTCAATGCGCTGTGGCCGCGCACCGTCATCGACACCGCGGCTCTGGCCATGCTCGGTGGCATGGCGCGTCCGGAGAATTGCCGCAAGCCCGAGATCATGGCAGACGCGGCGCACTGGATCTTCACCCAGCCGGCACGCCAGCTCAGCGGCCAGTTCCTGCTCGATGAAGAGGTGCTCAAGCGTGCCGGCGTCAAGGATCTCAGTCACTACGCGGTAGCACCGGGCAAGACGCTGTTGCCGGACTTGTTCCTCGACTGATCCGGCCCCATCGCTCGACAGTCTTTCACTTCCTGGAGTAAGCCAATGCGATACCTGCATGCGATGGTGCGCGTGCGCGACCTCGACGTCAGCCTGCGTTTCTTCCGCGACGCACTCGGACTGATCGAAACGCGCCGCAATGACTACCCGCAAGGCCGTTTCACCCTGGTCTACCTCGGTGCATCAGGCAACCCGCAGTCCGAGGTGGAGCTCACCTACAACTACGACGACGAGGACTACGGCAGCGCGCGCAACTTCGGTCATCTGGCGTTTGGCGTCGATGACATCTACGCAGCCTGCGAACGTCTGCAACAGCATGGCGTGACGATAACCCGGCCGCCGCGCGACGGCCGCATGGCCTTCGTCCGATCGCCTGACCAGATCTCGATCGAGTTGCTGCAGAACGGTTCGGCCCTGGCGCCGAGAGAGCCCTGGGCTTCGATGCCGAATGTCGGTACTTGGTAGGAATCCGGTGTTCTACACCCCCCAGCGTTTCATTTTATCCATTGAGGGCCTGGTCGAGATCGGCGATCAGATCGTCCGCGTGTTCGAGTCCGACCGAGAGACGCAGCAGATCCTGCGGCGAAACCGGATTCGTGCCTTCGACCGACGCGCGATGCTCGATCAGGGTCTCGCAGCCGCCGAGGCTGGTGGCGTTGTGGATCAGTTGCAAACGCCCCGCGGCGGCCAGTGCAGCATCGCGTCCGCCTGCGACACGGAAGCTCAGCATCGCGCCGAAATCGGCCATCTGCCGGCATGCAATCGCATGGCCGGCATGGTCGGTGAGCCCGGGATAGTTGACTGCCGCTACGCGCGCATGACCCGAGAGAAACTCGGCGATGCGCCGCGCGTTCGCGCAATGCCAGCTCATGCGCGCCGGCAGTGAACGCAGTCCACGCAAGGTCAGCCACGCGTTGAACGGCGCGAGGACGCCGCCGGTGACGTGTCGGCGATGAGCGACCCGTTCGTACAGTGCATCGCCGCGTGCGAATACCAGCGCGCCGCCCATGACATCGCTATGGCCGCCAAAATACTTGGTGGTGGAGTGCATGACCACGTCGGCGCCTAGGCTCAACGGACGTTGTAGTGCTGGCGTGGCGAAGGTGTTGTCGCAGAACAGCAGCGCGCCGGCGCTCCTTGCGAGCGCCGCGATGGCGCCGATATCGGCCAACTGCAACTGCGGATTCGATGGTGTCTCCAGCCAGACCGCATGCGCGCCGGCGCGCAACTGCGTGTCGACGGCGGCAAGGTCGGCCATGTCGGTCGCGATCGCTCTTACACCGCCGCGAGGGAGGAATTCTTCGGCGAGCACTCGCAGGCCGGTGTAGCAGTCGGTCGGAATCAGCACGGTCGCCCCGGCCGGAAGCGATTCGAGCAGGGCCGTCATCGCCGCCATGCCCGAGCCGAAGGCCAGGGCCGCTTCGCCCTGTTCCAGCGCGGCCAGGGCCGTTTCCAGTCTGCCCTGGGTCGGGTTGCCTTCGCGCACGTACTCGAAGCCTGCTTGGCGCTCACCGGCCGGTCCGTGGCGGAAGGTCGTCGCCATGTGGATCGGCGGCGCAATCGCGCCGGTTTCGGCATCGGGCTCACCGCCCGCGTGGACGGCCAGGGTTTCGAGACGCATGGGCAGGTTTCCGTTGGTTCGATCGCGCAGTGTGAGCAGGTGATGGCAAAAAGACAAAGGATCGACGTCGAAGCCGACTGAGCTGCGACCAGCAGACTTTGGTGCTACCTGACATCCTGACCGGCACGCGCATAATGGACGTTTCCTCTGTCGGTGCCGGTGCTATCGTGAGTCCTTCAACCGCTTCCGCTGAGTCCGCGGCGCTGCTTGCGCGCGCCGACCGCTACTACGTGGCCGTATATCAGCCGCGCCGCATCGTGCTGGAACGAGGCAGCGGTTCCCGCGTATGGGATAGCGAAGGACGCGATTACATCGATTTCAGCGCCGGTATCGCAGTGAATTCGCTGGGGCACGCCGATCCGGAATTGCTGGCCGCATTGCAGGAGCAGGCAGGCCGGCTCTGGCATACCAGCAATGTCTTCGTCAGCGAGCCGCCGCTGCGCCTGGCTGAAGAGCTGGTGCAGGCATCGGGTTTCGCCGAGCGCGTGTACTTGTGCAACTCGGGCACTGAAGCGAACGAAGCGGCCATCAAGCTCGTGCGCAAATGGGCGGCCGCCGAGGGGCGTCCTCCCGAACGGCGCGTGATCCTGACCTTCGAGGGTTCCTTCCACGGCCGCACATTGGCCGCGGTCACCGCGACCGCGCAGCCGAAGTATCAGCAAGGCTACGAGCCCTTGCCGGGCGGTTTCCGCTACTGCGCCTACAACGATCTCGCCGCAGCCGAAGCGGCCATGGCGGCTGGTGATGTGGCGGCGGTGATGGTGGAACCGATCCAGGGCGAAGGCGGTGTGGTACCGGCAGCGGACGGTTTTCTTGGCGGGCTGCGTGCGCTGTGCGACCGCCACGGCGCGCTGCTGGTCTACGACGAAATCCAGTGCGGTATGGGGCGCACCGGCAAACTCTGGGCCTGGCAAAACGAGAGCGTCGCGCCTGACATATTGTGCATTGCCAAAGCGCTGGGTGCCGGCTTTCCCATCGGTGCAATGCTCGTCGGTCCCCGTGCGGCCCAGATATGGCAGTTCGGCGCACACGGAACGACTTTCGGCGGCAATCCACTGGCTGCGGCCGTCGCGCGCGTTGCGCTGCGCCGGCTGGCGGCACCGGAGCTACTGGGCAACGTGGCGCGCCAGTCGGCTGCCCTGCGCCGCGGGCTCGGTGAGATCAACGAGCGCTTGTCTGTGTTCGAGCAGGTGCGCGGCTGCGGTCTGATGCTCGGTGCGGTACTCGCACAGCCGTGGCGTGGCAGGGCAGGGGTGATCCTGGACTTCGCTGCGGCACAGGGACTGTTGCTGCTGCAGGCGGGACCGGACGTGTTGCGTTTCGTGCCTGCGCTCAACATCACGGATACCGAGATCGACACCGGTCTGCAGCGCCTGTCGGCGGCGCTGCAGACTTTCGCGCAGGCCTAGGAGTCTTCGCGGAAGAAGGAATGCCTCAACACTCTGGTCAAGGAATGACCAGCTTTGGGGCACCTACGCCTGGTTTGGAGGCTTTTCCGACCTAAATTTTGTTCAAAACGACTCTACGCGAGAAGTGGTTCCTTCTGCCGCGCTAGGATTTGCGTGCTCCGAGTAGTGCAGCGCGAGCGGCGACCAGGGTTTCGCCGATGATGTCATCGTCATGTGCGCTGGACAGAAAACCGGCCTCGAACGCCGACGGCGCGAGATACACGCCCCGTTGCAGCATGCCGTGGAAGAAGCGGCTGAAAAGCTCAGTGTCGCAGGCCGTGGCCTGGGCGAAGGTCTCGACCGTTTCGTCGGTGAAGAACAGTCCGAACATGCCGCAGACCCGGTTGGTCGTCATCGGTACACCACTTTCGAGCGCGACCGCTCTCAGTCCGTCGGTGAGTAGTCGTGTCTTGCGGTCGACCTCGGCATAGAAACCCGGAGTCTGGATCAGTTCGAGCATGGCGAGACCCGCCGCCATGGCTACCGGATTGCCCGACAACGTGCCGGCCTGATAGACCGGACCGCTGGGTGCGATCAGCTGCATGATCTCGCGGCGTCCGCCGTAGGCGCCAACTGGCATGCCACCACCGATGATCTTGCCGAACGTACTCAGGTCCGGCGTGATGCCGTAAAGCGCCTGGGCGCCGCCGAGTGCTACACGGAAACCGGTCATCACCTCATCGAAGATCAGCAGCGTCCCATGCCGTGTACACAGTTCGCGCAGCGCCTGAAGGTAACCGGGGCGCGGCAGGATGCAGTTCATGTTACCGGCGATGGGCTCGATGATGAGGCCGGCGATCTCCTCGCCCTGCTGTGCGAACAGCGCTTCGGCGGCGGCGAGGTCGTTGTAAGGCAAGGTCAAAGTGAGATCGGCCAGGCCGGCGGGAACGCCGGGCGATGTCGGCACGCCGAAGGTCAGCGCGCCTGAGCCGGCTTTGACCAGGAAAGCGTCGCCATGGCCGTGGTAGCAGCCTTCGAACTTCACAATCTTGTTGCGGCCGGTATAGCCGCGTGCCAGGCGTATTGCTGCCATGGTTGCTTCGGTGCCGGAATTCACCATGCGCACCATTTCGACGGACGGCAGCAGGCGAGTCAGGGTCTCTGCCATGGTCACCTCGGCCGTGCACGGTGTGCCGAAGGACAGTCCGTCCTGGATTGCGCGCGCCACCGCCGCGCGAACCACCGGATGGTTGTGGCCGACGATCATCGGCCCCCAGGAACCGACGTAATCAATGTAACGCTTGCCTTCCACGTCCCAGAGATGGGGGCCGTCCGCGCGGGCGGTAAAGAACGGCTCGCCGCCGACGGACTTGAACGCGCGCACGGGTGAGTTGACGCCGCCAGGCATCCGTTGGCGGGCGCGTTCGAACAGGTCGTGATTGCTGGTCATACGGAAGGATTCCGGGATACGGGAAACAGGGAAGCGAGGCGGCGTGCCGCTGCGCAGATGTCGGGTTGGCCGAAGACTTCGCTGACTACGGCCAGGTAGCTGGCGCCGGCCTCAATCAGAAGCGCGGCATTGTCCGGTCTGATGCCGCCAATTGCCACGAGCGGCACGCCCAGCTCAGTGCCGGCGCGCAACAGATCTAGATCGGCGCGGCGCGCCTGCGGTTTGGTCGGTGAAGGAAAGAACGCGCCGAATGCCAGATAGTCGGCCCCTGCGGCGGCAAGGCGGCGCCCCCGGTCGATGTCGTCGTAACAGGACACGCCGATGACCGCGTCATTGCCAAGGCGGCGCCTTGCGGTAGCAAAGTCGGTGTCGCTTTCGCCCAGGTGGACGGCGCGCGCGCCGCAGTCCAGGGCCAGTGCGACATCGTCGTTGACGACGAATAGCGTGCCTGCCTCGTCGCACAGCTCCGCCAGCGCGCGGGCCTCGGCCAGTCGGCGCGTCACATCAGCGGTCTTGTCGCGATACTGCAGCAGTGTTGCACCTCCGCGCAGTGCTGCTGCGGCGGCATCCAGAAGGTCCTTGCGCGGGCCGTTCGTGATCGCGTAGAGCCCGGTGGCAGGCAGCAATGGGTGACGCATGATGGATGCGGCCTAGCGTGAAGAAGTCCTGCAATTCTGTCCGATTTGAAGCCAGGCGCGTTGCGCTGCGACAATGCGCGCCCGTTCTTTCAGGTCATTCTCTGTCATGCCAACAGCCTCGCCAGCGACCGACGCCCCGTTCCGCACTTTTATGTGCGTCGTATGCGGTTATCTCTACAACGAGGCCGATGGCTGGCCACAGGACGGCATTGATCCGGGAACACGCTGGGAGGATGTGCCGGAAACGTGGACCTGCCCGGACTGCGGCGTTACCAAGTCCGACTTCGAAATGGTCGAAGTTGGTTGATGAGCCATCTGCACGGTTTGCCTGGCGTCGAGAAGCAACACGCCAACGCGACTACGGCTGACTCGGCTTGAGGAAAAACGTTGTCTGTCACGTCAGCGATGGATTCACCGAGAAACCGGGCCAGTTTCGTTGGCTCCATTGTAGGGAGGAAAGGGCAAGCGCCCTTTCCTCGACAATCTTCAGTGGACACGCCCGCTCTGGGTTGAACTGGCTATCAGTTGCGACATGACTTCTTCGGCGTCGTCAGCCTGTGGGGCGAGGGCGAGATAACGTTTGAAGTCGTCCCGGGCGGCGCGATGGTGGCCCAGTTTCATATATAGACAGCCACGCTCACGGCATTCGGCGATATCGAGCGGATCCAACGTGACGATCCGATCGGTGCAACGCAGCGCTTTGTCCCATGCTTGTTTTTCGACATAGCCCAATCGCAGATTGCGTAGCATGCGCGTCACGATCGCACGTCGACTTGCGGGTTCCAGCAAGTTGGCCAGTCGCTGGTCGTCGATATCCCGTGCCGAAAGCTCGCTGCGAGCTCGCCGTCGCAATTCGGGCAAATCGAGCGCGCGCCCGCGATGAAATGGGTCGAGTACCACAATGCCGTCTTCCAACGGCATTCTTACCAGGAAGTGTCCCGGGAACGAAACACCCTCCAGCGGCAGGTTGAGTCGCTGCGCCAGTGTGATCTGAACGATGGCAAGCGATATCGGGTTGCCTAGTCGCCGATCCAGCACATCATTCAGATAACTATTGCGCGGATCGAAATAGTTGTGCTCGTCACCCGCGAAACCGAGCTCGTCGAACAGGAAGTCGTTGATGCGGCTCAGTCGCTGTGTCTCGGACGCATCACAGGGCAGCTCGGTGCTCAGATGTTCCACGTACTCGTCGATGCGCTGCTCGTAAGTCGCGCGAGAAAGGTTCGGGTACTCGTCTCTGGCGATCAGCAGGGCGGCTGACAGGAGAGAAATGTCGTGGTCGACGGCGTGTTGCAGGCCTAGCCAAGGGTCAGTCATTCGGCGCCTCCAGCAGCTTGCACTGGATGGTAACCGATGCGACTGCTCCCGCTAGTCCGAGCGTCAGGATCGCGCCATTTCGTGGACAGCGTATGCGCATGGAAGAGGCGCCTACTATCTCCAGCATCCAAGATGGATGCAGTACCTGTAGGCCAACGCGATGAAACTGTTCGTGCCACTATCCGACGACGACATGTACGAAGCCGACGCCCAGCGGCTCAGGCTGATCCCGTATCAGGTCGGCCTGCCGTGCCATCACGCGATGGGCAGTCCAATACCGACGTTGTCGGTGCAGGCTGAAGGTCAGCGATGGAACTCGAGCGAGTCGCCCGGCTTGACGCCTAGCTTGTCTGCGGTACCGCCGTTGAGCTCAAGCACGTACATCGCAGGACCGCTGCTCGGGTAGGAAGGGCAGGGGTCGGCTTTGCATGGCGGCACGTTGCTCTGCACCGACACGACGCGGAATTTCTTGTCGAGGTAGAGCATGTCGAGCGGGATCAGTGTGTTCTTCATCCAGAACGCCTGCATGTATTCGTTCCGGAAAATGAAAAACATACCGCGATCGGCTGCCATGTGCTCCCGGAACATCAGCCCGTTTGTGTGCTGTTCATCGGTTTCGGCGAGCTCCACATAGAAAGTCTTCCCCTTGAGCGTGACGTAGGAAATGGCCTGAGCGTTGGCGCTCGAGCAAGCGACGAAACTCAGTGCGGCCAACGTCCACGTAGCGCGACGAAGCATGAGGAATTCCTTACTGCAGTTTCTTCAGAGAAATGTTTGTAGCAATTCTGCAACTAGCGCGAGCGCTGATGCTGATCGATCAACGTGGCCAGGGTCGAAAAGTCCTCTGGCGACATGTCATAGAACTCCACGCCGACGTGCCCGCTGACAATGTGCTGAACCAGCACGTCGGCCACGAACTCGGGCTGGCCGGAAAAGCTCAGCACGACGTTGACGCGGCTACCCTCGATCAGAGGCTGTCCCTCGACCTGCTCAAGCATGGCTCCGTTGACCGAAAGGTCAAGAATACGACCGGGCGTGCCACGTCCGGCTGACTGCATATAGTAAATGCCGGAAGTAGCGTAGCGCGGTTCCTGGCGGCGTTCGTCGTACAGTTCACCCATGTAAACCACCATGCCGAAAAGCGTCGCCGGATCGTAGCATAGGGTGCCATCTGCGCTTGTGACCGTGGTCCGGCCTCTTTTCGTGCGGCGGCTCATGAGAATAGGTTCAATCCTATGCATGAACTACTTCCCAAGCATGATTTCACCGAGTATGATTCGCGCCCCTCCGCTGAAGCAGACGTTGAGGTTGGGGGGGCGGGTTGTGCGGGGTATGAGCGGAGTTACGGGTGACGAGGAAATAGATCGTTGCTGGGGGTTGACGAAGCGAGGACTGGCTGTATGATTCGCGG
>JAAFHE010000105.1 GCA_013298265.1 Lysobacterales bacterium
CACGTAGAGCCCGCTCAGGCGTTCGCCGAGCGCACCGAGCATCTGCAGCAGCAGCGTGGATTTCCCGATGCCCGGGTCGCCACCGATCAGCACGACCGAACCTTCCACGAGGCCGCCGCCGAGCACGCGATCGAGTTCACCGATGCCGATGGAGGTGCGCGCCTGCGCGTCCTGCGCGACGTCCACGAGCGACAGCACGCGCGGTGCGCTCGCGTCACCGGCGTAGCCGCCGCTGCGCCGCGTCGCCGCAGGCGCGCTTTTCGCGGCGCTCAGCACGATCTCGCTCATCGAGTTCCAGGCGCCGCAGTCGGTGCACTGGCCCTGCCAGCGGCTATGTTCGCTGCCGCATTCGTTGCAGACATAGGCGGTCTTCGCCTTGGCCATGGACGTCTCCGTGTCAGTCTTCGACGAACAGTACGCGCTTGGTCATGCCGCAGGTCAGGTCGTAGGAAATCGTGCCGGCGCGCGCGGCGATTTCTTCCACGGCCAGGCCGCGGCCCCAGAGCAGCGCGCGGTCGCCGACGCGGGCGTCCGGTACGTTGCGCAGGTCGATCGTGACCAGGTCCATCGAGACGCGGCCGATGATCTCCGCGCGCTGTCCGCGCACGAGCACCGGCGTGCCGGTGGCGGCGCTGCGCGGATAGCCGTCGCCGTAGCCGATCGCGATCACGCCGAGGTCCATGTCGACCGGGCATTCCCAGGTGCCCGCGTAGCCGACCTTCTCGCCGCGACGCAGATGGTTGATCGCGATCAGGCGCGTCGAGAGGCTCATGGCCGGATCGAAACCCAGATCGCTGCCGCGCTTGCCGGCGATAACGGACAGGCCATAGAGCAGACCACCGGCTCGCACCCAGTCGCCGCGCGCGGCGGGCCAGCCGAGCACGCCGGCCGAGTTGGACAGGCAGCGCAGGCCCGGCAGGCCTTGTGTGGCGTCCGCATCGGCCAGTGCGCGGGCGACGCGTTCGAGCCCGTCGCAAAGCGCTCGATCTGCCGCGCCGTGGCGTCGTTGTCGAATTCGTCCGAGGCCGCGAAATGGGTCATGAGCACCACGTCGTCGTCGACCGTAGGCGCGGCTTTCAGTCGTGCCAGCACCTCGGCTGTGCGTTCGGGCGCGAACCCCAGTCTGTGCATGCCGCTGTCGATCTTGAGCCAGACGCGCAGGCGTCGCGCATCGCGGTCGGCTTCGAGCCAGGCGAGCTGCGAATCGTGATGAATCACCGCATCAAGGCGCAGGCGGCGTAGTTCGGCGAGATCGGCAGCCTCGTCCGGCCCCGACAGCACGACGATGCGCTGCGTATGGCCGGCCGCGCGCAGGCGCTGGCCGTCGGCGATCGCGGCGACGCCGAACGCGTCCGCATCGGCCAGTGCGCGGGCGACGCGTTCGAGCCCGTGGCCATAGCCGTCGGCCTTGACTACGGCCATGACTTTCGCGCCCTGGCTCAGCGTGCGCAGGCGCGCCAGGTTCGCGCGCAGCGCGGACAGGTGGATCGTGGCTACGGCGGTGCGGCTCATGGAGCAGGAAAACAGGGGAGAGAAGCGAGAAAAGGTAGGAAAGCGCGTGACTGGATCAGTGCGCCACTGGCATGAAATGTTAGAAGTGACGAGCAACAGTGATGTTGGCGATGCTGTACAGCTCCCACTCGTTGCTCACTCCTGCTCACTCGTTCCCGCTACTCATACGAGCCCAGATAGTTGTCCGACGCGTAGTTTTCGAACTTCGTGTACTGGCCGAGGAAGGTCAGCTTGAGGCTGCCGGTAGGGCCGGAACGCTGCTTGCCGATGATGATCTCGGCCAGGCCTTTGTCCGGTGAATCCTGGTTGTAGTAGTCGTCGCGGTAGATGAACATGATGACGTCTGCGTCCTGCTCGATAGCGCCGGATTCGCGCAGGTCGGCCATGACCGGGCGCTTGTCCTGGCGCTGTTCCAGCGAGCGGTTGAGCTGGGACAGGGCAATCACCGGCACGTTCAGTTCCTTCGCCAGCGCTTTGAGGCTGCGTGAGATTTCTGAAATTTCGGTGGCGCGATTCTCCTTGTTCCCGGGCACCTGCATCAGCTGCAGGTAGTCGATCACGATCAGGCCCAGGTCGTGCTCGCGCTTGAGGCGGCGGCAGCGCGCGCGCAGTTCGCCCGGCGACAGCGCCGGCGTGTCGTCGATGAAGATCTTCGCTTCGGACAGCAGCGTGATCGCGCTGGTCACGCGCGGCCATTCCTCTTCCTGGATGTCGCCGTTGCGCAGGTGCTGCTGGTTGATGCGGCCGACCGACGAAATCAGGCGGAAGGCCAGCTGCGAGGCCGACATTTCCATCGAGAACACGGCTACCGCGCGCTTGGTCTTCATCGCCGCGTATTCGGCCATGTTGAGCGAGAACGCGGTCTTGCCCATGGCCGGGCGCGCCGCGACGATGATGAGGTCTGAAGGCTGCAGGCCAGCAGTCATCTCGTCGAGGTCGGTGAAGCCGGTCGGCATGCCGGTAACGGTGCCGCGGTTCTCGAAGCGGTGATGCAGGATCGCGAAGGCGTCCTTGACCGCGGTGCGCATCGGCACGAAGCCCTGGCGGCCGCGCGCGCCGGCTTCGGCGATGCGGAACACGCGCTGCTCGGCGCCTTCGAGGATTTCCTGCGTGCTGCGGCCTTCCGGCGCGAAGCCGTCGCCGACGATTTCTGTGCCCGCGTCGATGAGCTGACGCAGCACGGATTTCTCGCGCACGATGTCGCAGTAGGCAATGATGTTCGCCGCGCTCGGCGTGGTATTCGCCAGCTGCAGGATGTACGCGGTGCCGCCGACGAGATCGGACAGGCCTTGCGACTCGAACCACTCGCCCAGCGTTACCGCGTCGCAGGGCATGCCCTTGTTCGAGAGTTCCGAGATCGCGCGGAAGATGACGCGGTGGTCTTTGCGATAGAAGTCGTCTTCGTTGAGACGATCGGCGACCTTGTCCCAGGCTTCGGGCGACAGCATGAGTCCACCGAGCACCGCCTGCTCGGCGTCGATCGAGTGCGGCGGTATGCGCAGGGCATCGAGGCGTTGGACGGTCTTGCGATCGGGTAAAGCGGCCATTGAACTCTCGCGGCGAGCGACTGGCACGGCGTTCGATGATGCGAAGCGCCGTCTCATCTGTCGAGACAACAAGCTGGGGATAAGTCGAGGATATGTTGTGCAGTCGCATTCAGCTGTCGTGCACGCTGCATGGCCATGCACGGAACGTGTTGCCTACAAAGCTAACGGTGCGCTGCACGGGCGCCGTAGCATTGAAAAGAAACGGGCGCCGCGAGGGCGCTGTCGCATGGAAAAGAAACGGGCGCCGCGAGGGCGCCCGTCGATTACGCAGCAGCGCGCTTGTGCGCAGCGATCAGCCGGCGGTGATGACGACCTTGACCGTCGTGTGCACGTCGGCATGCAGGTGGACATGCACTTCGAATTCGCCGATGTGACGCAGCGCGCCTTCGCCCATGATCACTTCGGACTTTTCCAGCGGCTTGCCGGCGGCGCTGAATGCCTCGGCGATGTCGCGCGGACCGACCGAGCCGAACAGCTTGCCTTCCGGGCTCGCGTTCGCGCTGATCGTGACGCTGGCGCCTTCGAGGGTGGCCTTGCGCGCTTCGGCGCCGGTCAGGACCTGGTTGGCCTTGGCTTCGAACTCGGCGCGGCGCTGTTCGAACTGGGCGAGGTTGTCGGCGGTGGCCGCCACGGCCTTGCCCTGTGGGACGAGATAGTTGCGGCCGTAGCCCGGCTTCACGTTGACCTTGTCGCCGAGCACGCCGAGGTTCTTCACTTTCTGCAGCAGGATCAGTTGCATGGAATTCTCCGATTCGTTAGCACCGGTCGGGCCGGTGCAGCGGTGGCTGTCCGAATCGCGATGTCGCTAAACGTCGCGGGACTGTTCAAACGGCACGAGCCCCGAGGCGTGCCTCGGGGCTCGTGCGGATACAGCTTAGTGGTTGTCGCAGTACGGCAGCAGCGAGAGGAAGCGGGCGCGCTGGATGGCGACGCCGAGCTGACGCTGGTACTTCGCCTTCGTGCCGGTGATGCGGCTCGGTACGATCTTGCCGGTTTCGCCGACGTACTGGCGCAGGGTGTTCAGATCCTTGTAGTCGATCTCGACCGTGCCTTCGGCGGTGAAGCGGCAGAACTTCTTGCGACGGAAAAATTTGGACATGGTGGGCTCCTGGACTTAGGCCGCTTCGGCGTCGTTGGAATCGGCATTGCCGCCGAAACCGCCTTCATCGTCATCGCGACGACGGCGATCGCCGCTCTTCTCGTCCTTGGTCTTCATGATGAAGGACTGCTCGGTGACGGCTTCGTCGCGCACCAGGATCAGGTGGCGCAGTACGGCGTCGTTGAAGCGGAAGCCCGACTCGAGTTCGGTCAGCACGGTCTGGCTGCACTCGATGTTCATCATGACGTAGTGGGCTTTGGCCAGGTTCTGGATCGGGAACGCGAGCTGGCGGCGGCCCCAGTCTTCCAGACGATGGATGGCACCCTTGTCGCCTTCGATCAGCGTCTTGTAACGCTCGATCATGGCGGGCACCTGTTCGCTCTGGTCCGGATGGACCAGGAACACGATTTCATAGTGACGCATGGAAACTCCTTGTGGATATCGCAGGTCGGCGGATGCCGCTGCGCAGCCTCCCGCATCGCGGTGAGGCAAGGTCCCCGGAGGGCCGGATCGGCGCACGGGGTCGCGGATTCTAGCGGCGGCGGTCGGTGTTGGCAAGTTATTGAACGCAAAGCGGCTTGGCAGACCGCAGACGGCGCGCCGCTCTCTGTCGCCGGTTGGCGCGTTCTGGCATCGCCGGGCGATTTTGTGCACAGTTCGGCGGGTCCACGCGGCCCCGGCACGGCGGACGTACCAGCCCAGCTGTTCTTTGCAGATAACCAAAAGGGTCAATCCATGACAACGTCGAATCGCTGCAGTGCCCGCGGCCCGCGCCTGAGCGGCCTGGCTGCCGCCATCCTGCTGATCCTGCCGGGCACCGTCCCGGCGCAGGCCGACCGCACCGACGATGCCAAGTCCGCATCCGAGGCGCCTGCTCTGGAAACCGTGACCGTGACCGCGCAGCGCCGTGTCGAGAACATCCAGGACGTGCCGATGGCGATCACCGCCGTCGAAAGCGAGAAGCTCGAAGTGCTCGGCTCCGGCGGCGACGATGTCCGCTTCCTGTCCGGCCGTCTGCCGAGCCTCAACATCGAGTCGTCGTTCGGCCGCGCGTTCCCGCGCTTCTATATCCGCGGCCTGGGCAATACCGATTTCGATCTCAATGCGTCCCAGCCCGTATCACTGGTCTACGATGGCGTGGTGCAGGAGAACCCGATCCTGAAGGGCTTTCCGATCTTCGATCTCGACCAGGTCGAGATGGCGCGCGGCCCGCAGGGCACGCTGTTCGGGCGCAATTCGCCGGCCGGCGTGATCAAGTTCGAGTCCGCGCGGCCCGCGCGCGAGTTCGGCGGCTACGCCAGCCTGAGCTACGGCAGCTATGGCACGACCAATCTGTCCGGCGCGATCACCGGCGGCGTCGGCGAGAGCGGCGCGCTGCGATTGTCGGTGCTCAATCAGCGCCGTGACGATTGGGTCGACAACACGCGCAATGGCCCCGGCGACGATCTCGAGGGCTATCGCGAAAGTGCTGCGCGCCTGCAGTACCTGCTCGCGCCCAGTGACGATTTCGACGCACTGTTCAACGTCCATGCGCGCAAGCTGGACGGCACGGCGCGCCTGTTCCGCGCCAATATCATCCGGCCGGGCAGCAACGATCTGATCGACGGCTTCCAGCGCGACCGGGTCTCCATCGATGGCAGGAACGAGCAGGACCTCAGCCAGTTCGGCGCCAACCTGCGCCTGCGCTGGGATCTCGGCAACACGACGCTGCACTCGATCACGGGCTACGAGAGCGTCGATGCCTATAGCCGCGGTGACATCGACGGCGGCTACGGCGCGGTGTTTCTCGGCGCCGGCAACTACGGGCCTGGCCTGATCCCGTTCCCGGCCGAATCCGCCGACGGTCTGCCGAATCACCGTCAGCTGAGCCAGGAATTCCGTATCGAGTCCAACGAGTGGGGACGCTTCGACTGGCAGGCCGGCGTGTTCGGCTTTGACGAGTCCATCGACGTCGACAGCTTCAGCTACGACACGTTTGCACCCGGCCAGCCGCAGAACGGCTATGCGACCCAGAGGCAGGACAACGAAGCCTGGGCGGTATTCGCCTCGGGTGACTATGACGTGACCGAGCGCCTGAAGCTGCGCGGCGGACTGCGCTACAGCGACGACCGCAAGGAGTTCTCGGCGCAACGCATCGTCGGTCCGTTCGGTCCGCCGATTGCGCCCATTCATGCCAATCCCAGCGATACCGACATCAGCTGGGACTTGAGCGCGGTGTTCCAGGCCAGCGATCAGGTCAATTTCTACGGCCGCGTCGCACGCGGCTTCCGCGCGCCGAGCGTGCAGGGGCGTCTGATGTTCGCCGACGCGACCTTGCCCGACGACGAACTCGTGACCGTCGCCGCATCGGAAACCGTGCTGTCATGGGAAGCCGGGCTCAAGGCACAGCTATGGGAAAACCGCGTGCGCCTGGGCTTCGCGCTGTACCACTACACCATCGACGATCCGCAGCTCACCGCGGTCGGCGGCAACGCGAACATCGCGCGGCTGGTCAATGCGGACAAGGCGGTCGGTCACGGCGCCGAGCTTGATCTCGAGGCGCTGCTGACGGAACGCCTGCTGGTCACAGTCGGCGCGAGCTACAACCCGACCGAGATCAGGGACGCCAACCTGTCGGTGTTCCAGTGCGGGGCACCGTGCACGGTGCTAGATCCAGCCGGCAGCGTCGCCGGCACCGTACGCATTGACGGCAACCCGTTGCCTCAGGCGCCAAAGAATGTCTACAACCTGACCGCGCGCTACGGCATTCCGATGGGCGGCGGCGAGTTCTTCGTCTACACCGACTGGGCCTATCGCAGCAAAGTGAACTTTTTCCTGTACGAGTCGGTGGAGTTCACCGGCGAGCCGCTGCTCGAGGGCGGCCTGCGCGTCGGCTACGACTGGCACTACAGCGACTACGAGCTGGCCTTGTTCGGCCGCAACATCACCAACGAGGAAGTCATCGTCGGTGGCCTGGACTTCAACAACCTCACCGGCTTCCTCAACGAGCCGCGTACCTGGGGCGTGGAGTTCAAGGCACGATTCTGAAAGTAGAAAACAGGGAAGAGGAGTGAGAAACGAGAGAGGTGCCAATGCCCCCTCTTTTCTCACTCCTCCCCGTCGTTTCTGCTCTTAAGCCATGAACCCCAAGTTCGACGTCGGGAAATTGATCAGGTTCGGGAAGATCGTCGCGAGGTCGGTGCTTGAGGTCACGCCCATCCAGCGTGCCAGTGTCGCCGCCATCTGATCGACGCTCGTCGACGGAATGGTCTGGCCGCGCGAGAAGCTGATCGCGTTGTTGAGAGTCTGGTCCGGGAAGGTGCCGTAGAGACGTCCGCCGTTCACCGCGCCGCCCATCACGAACTGCACGCCGCCCCAGGCGTGATCGGATCCGTTGCCGTTGGAGCTCAAGGTGCGCGCGAACTCGCTCATCGTGAACGCGGTTACGTCGTTCTGCGCGCCAAGTTCGCCGAGGCAGGTCCAGAATGCGCCCAGCGCTTGCGAGACGCGGTTGAGCAACGCGCCGTGGCCGTTCTGGTTCGTCGCCATCAGGCCGTCGTGCAGGTCAAAGCCGCCGACGCGCACGTAGAAGATCTGGCGCTTGTGCTGGATCTGGCCGCTGGACTCGCGCGAGATCTTGATCATGCGCGCGACCATCTTGAGCTGATCGGCGAGTGAATTGCCGCTCGGAAAGACGGTCGTCACGTTGCCCGAGTTGTCGGCTGCGGTCAGCGACGAATTCACGAGGTCATAGAGGTCGCGTCCGCGCTTGAACGTGCGGCCGTATTCCTTGGTCAGCGGCGACGTGTTGGTCGTGTCGTTGAGCAGCAGGTCCAGCGCGCCCGCGCGCTGCGAGCCATAGGTGCCGCCGGTGCTGTTGGCCGCGTTGTAGATGTTGCTCAGGCCGGTCAGGCCGCTCGAGGACATCTGGTAAGGGAACGTGTCCTCGCCGACCTCGAAACGGTTGGAGCCGGCCATCGAAATGCACGGCGACAAGGCCTGGTTGACATTGTCGAGCCGCACGCGGTCAGCGACCAGACCGCCCCAGCCCGTGCCCGTCGCCGTCGTACGCGCCAGGTGCCAGAGGTTTTCCTGGTCGTTGTGCGAGTAGAGCTGCGGCGGGCGCAGCGCCGGCGAGGCGTTGTATTCCGTCTTGGTGATCGGACGGATCAGCGTGCCGATGTTGGGCAGGAAGGCCAGCTTGTTGGCGCGATAGATCGTCGCCAGGTCGCTCATGCCGCCCGGATAGGTCGCATTGCCCGGATTGACGGCATACAGCGCGCCGGTCGCGCTGTCGGTGATCTGGAACTGGCTCGTCAGCGCGGCGCGGTCGATGCCCAGGCCGCCCGCATTGGTCGTGGCGTTGTAGATGCCGCTGCGTGCGGCCGCGTACACGCCGTGGCGCGTGGTGTCGTAGGGCAGCAGCATGTTCCACGAATCGTTGCCGCCGGCAAGGTATACGCAGACGAGCGCGCGGTAGCCGGCGACCGTGCCGGTCTGCGCGGCCAGCGCCGAACCCATCAGCTTCAATTGGGGCAGCAGCGCCGAAGCGCCGCCGGCGCACAGCGTGACGCCGAGATTCCTGAGGAACTGCCGGCGGGCTTGTTCTTTCTGTTTCATCGCGGCATTCCTCAGCGTTGCGTGGCGAATTCGGGCGACATGGCGGCGATCTGCAGCAGCGAGCGTGCTTTCTCGCTTGGCGTCGCACCGTTCATGAAATTCAGCATGTTGACCAGGGCCGAGCGCGTATTGGCTGACATCGCGCCGTAGAACATGCGCTTGTCGACTTCGTCGACCATCGCAGCGGCCGTCGGCAGCGCAGCCAGCGCGGTGACGTCGATCAGCGGCCGGTCGGTCGGCGGATTGGTCATGCCGACGTAGTAGCGGAAGGTGTAGTCGGCCAGGCTGTTGGAGATCGAATACGTGGTGCCTTCGTTGATGATCTGCATTTCCGGCGCGTAGAGGTTGGCGTCGGCGAGTGCGCCCGGATGCTGGTAGTCGGGCTCGT
>JAAFHE010000106.1 GCA_013298265.1 Lysobacterales bacterium
AGCTGGGGCTGTCGCCACCCACGGTCACCCGAACCGTCTCGGCGCTGGAACAGCGGCTGGGCGCACGCCTGTTGACGCGCTCCACTCGCAACGTGCGCCTGACCGAAGCGGGCTCGCGCTTTGTGGACGACGCGCGCCGCATCCTCGGCGAGATCTCCGAAGCCGAGCAGGTGACAGCCGGTGCCCATGTGGTCGCGCGTGGCGCGTTGCGCATGACCGCACCCGTGCTGTTCGGCGAGATGTTCGTGGTGCCGGTGCTGCGCGAATTCCTGTCGGCGCATCCGCAGGTGGTCGCGCAGGTGATGCTGCTCGACCGGGTGATCAACATTGTCGAGGAAGGCATTGACATCGCCTTGCGCATCGGTCGCTTCGACGACAGCAGCCTGCAATCGATCGAACTGGGCAGCGTCAGGCGCATGCTGGTGGCATCGCCCAGCTATCTCGCTGCGCACGGTACGCCGCAGTCTCCCGACGATCTGCAGGCGCATCGCATCGCGATGTCGGTTGGCCATAGCGCCAGCCAGGACTGGCGCTTTGGCGACGGCGCAGCGAGAAGTTCAGTGCGGGTCACGCCGACACTTTCGGTCAGTACCCTGCGTGCAGCCATCGACAGTGCGCGTGCCGGGTGGGCAATCACGCGCGTGCTGTCCTACCAGGTGCGCGATGCGCTGCACGAGGGGCAGTTGCAGGGCGTGCTGGAGGCGTTCGAGCCGGCGCCGCTGCCCGTGTGCCTGGTGTTTCCGCCCAGCCGGCGACCGTCGGCCAAGCTGATGGCGTTCATCGATCTGGCCAGCGAGCGGCTCGCAGCAGCGCTTGTGCCCTGAGTCGATTTTTCCTTTCTCTGAAATGCCGGGTTGTGGGTTTTGTGGCTTCTGATGGCACGGGTGATCGCGCAGCATGCGTTCACCCCAACCCAGATACGGAATTTCCAAATGAGCATCACCCTTCATCGTTTCCCGCTCTCCGGCCACGCCCACCGCGCCGAGTTGCTGCTGTCCCTGCTCGGCCTCGAGGCGAATCTGGTCGACGTCGACCTGCGCAACGGCGCGCACAAGCAGCCAGCGTTCCTCAAGCTCAACAGTTTCGGCCAGGTGCCGGTGCTGGAAGACGGCACCGACGTGATCGCCGATTCCAACGCAATCCTGGTCTACCTCGCCCGCAAATACGGTGGCGAGCAGTGGCTGCCGAGCGATCCGCTGCAAGCGGCACAGGTCGAACGCTGGTTGTCGGTGGCCGCGGGCCAGATTGCGTCAGGCCCCGCCCGGGCGCGCCTGATCACGGTCTTCGGCGCCCGTTACAACCCCGAAGAGACCATCGCCAGTTCACACGCCTTGCTCAAGGTCGTCGAAGCTGAGCTGCAAGGCCGCGAATGGCTGGTCGGCAGCCGCCCGACCATCGCCGATGTCGCCGGTTACACCTATATCGCCCACGCACCGGAAGGCAATGTCGCACTCGACCTCTACCCGAACGTGCGCGCCTGGCTCACGCGTATCGAATCATTGCCGGGATTTGTGCCGATGGTGACAACCAAGGCCGGGCTGCGCGCCTGATAGGGAAACCAGCAGAACGGCGGCTTCGGTCGCCGTTCTGCTTGCCGCGAACTAACCTTCGTCCCTCTACCCCAGGGAGTGGCCATGCACCCGTCCTCGCCGTTCCACGCCGGTGAAGTCGCCATCCAGCAGCAGCTTGGCGTGGCCGAGCGCATGGCCGAGTTCGGCAGCCGGGTCGTCCGCGACTACATGCCCGATCAGCACCGCACGTTTTATGCGCAGTTGCCGTTCATGGTCGCCGGCACCGTCGATGCGCAGGGCGCTGCCTGGGCCACCGTGCTGGAAGGGCGGCCGGGTTTTGCGACCTCACCCACGCCCACCCGCCTGCAGTTCAGCGTGCGACCGCCCGAGGCTGATCCGGCCGCCGCGGGATGGCACGAGGGTGCCGCGGTGGGATTGCTCGGCATCGAATTGCACTCGCGCCGACGCAACCGGATCAACGGCGTTCTCGCCAGGGGTGCGGATGCTGCGCTGGGGGTTGAGGTCGAACACGCCTTCGGCAACTGCCCGCAATATATCCAGGCGCGTAGCATCGATTTTGCCCGCGAGCCCGGGGATCACGTCGGCAGTTCGCGTGAAGCGGGCAGCGACCTCGACGACACGGTGGCCGAATTCATCCGCGCCAGCGACACGTTTTTTGTCGCCAGCTATGTCGACCACGCCGACGGTCGGCGTTCGGTCGATGTCAGCCACCGTGGCGGCAAGACGGGTTTCGTACGGGTGCTGGGCAATCGGTTGAGCATCCCCGATTACGCGGGAAATCTGCATTTCAATACACTCGGCAACCTGTTGCTGAATCCGCTCGCGGGTCTGGTCTTCGTCGATTTCGCCAGTGGCGACGTGCTGCAACTCAGTGGTCGCGCGGTGCTCGATTTTGACGCCGGCGAAGTACGTTTTTTCCAGGGCGCCGAGCGGCTCTGGCACCTGGATGTCGAACGATGGGTGTTGCGCCGCGGCGCTTTGGCCTTGCGCGGCGACGCGGGCGAGATGTCGATGAACTCCGCACTCACCGGCTCGTGGACACAGACCGAGGCGCGCATGCACGCGCAAGGCCAGCGCGAACAGTGGCGGCCGTTCCGCGTGGCGCGCATCGATGACGAATCGAGCGTGATCAAATCCTTCTGGCTGGAGCCGTCCGACGGTGGCGGGCTGAGCCTGTTCGAAGCCGGCCAGCACTTGCCCGTTCGCTTGCGGATCGGCAGCGACGGCGCCTGGCGGGAACGCAGCTACACGCTCTCGGTCGCTCCCTCGGACGGTGCCTACCGGATCAGCATTCGCCGCCAGGGCGAGTTCTCCGCTCACCTGCATGATGTGGTGCAGGTGGGCGATGTGATCGAAGCAAAGGCGCCGCGCGGCAGTTTCACCGTCGATGCGCTGGAGGCGCGGCCGCTGGTGCTTCTTTCGGCGGGTGTCGGCATTACACCCATGCTCGCGATGCTGCGGCATGTGGTCTACGAAGGTGTGCGCAAGCGCCGCATCCGGCCGACGTACTTCATCCACGGCGGCCGGAACGAACACGAGCGCGCCTTCGCGGCCGAAGTGGCGCAGATCGCCGAGTCCGCACGCGGCGCCGTCAAGGTGATACAGGTGCTCGGTGAAGCCGGTGATACGGCCCGCGAGGGCGTTGATTTCCATGCCAAGGGCCGGGTCAACGCCCGCCTGCTGAAATCGGCGCTGCCGTTCGACGACTTCGACTTCTATCTCTGCGGGCCTGGCGAGTTCATGCAGTCGCTGTATGACCAGCTACGCGACCTGCGCATCCCGGACGATCGGATCCATGCCGAAGCGTTCGGGCCAAGCAGCCTGCGCCGGCGGATCGATCGACCTGCCGAATCGGCGCTGGTACCTGCGTCGGCGCAGTCCGTCGCCGTGGTATTCGCCGACTCGGCCAAGGAGGCGCGCTGGTCGCCCGGCGGAGAAAGCCTGTTGGAGCTGGCAGAGCGCCGAGGACTCAACCCGCCCTATAGCTGCCGCGGCGGTAGCTGCGGAAGTTGCGCCACGCGTATCGTCGAAGGAGTCGTGACTTACGCGAGCAAGCCGGGCGCCGCTCACGCACCGGACCAGGCACTGGTGTGCTGTGCGCTGCCGGCGCAGGGCGTCGATCGCCTGGTGCTGGGTCTGTAAGCGCAGTGCGTTAGCAGGCTAGCGCAACCCAACTACACAGGAACTGTCGCGGTCGAAAGAAAAAACCCGAACTGAGAACAGTGGGGGTTTCGATAGCGGTGGTGGAGTTTACCTCCCGGTCCAAACCGTTCTCGTCCATCGTCGGGAATGTCACCAGCCGCCACGGCATGGCTTCGGAAGGCCGCCGGCGAGACCGAGCATTCCCACGACGCACGCTGGTGCAGCCGTATCGTGCGCCGCGTGTGCCGGCATCTGGCCAATTGCGGCTGGCTCGAAAGCGAGGACGAATCCCCGTTTCTCTCCGGATCCGCCGCCTGCGATGATGGCCCCGATGCGATGCGGTGGAGTTCCATCACCTGCTGCATCGCCACCGGCGTGCCGGCGGGGTGCCAGACCGCCACGTTGCAAGGGCGCGCTGCGTTACTCGCTCAAGACGCCGTGGCGCAACGGTACGACGCCCGTCGAGTTCGAGCCCGTCGAGTTCATCGGCAAGCGACTGATCGAGAGACTGTCCGAACCGGGCGTTTGGACTTTCTATACTCCTGAAAATGGCAATCGATGCCGCAGAGGCGGCGTTGGGGCTGAGGCAGCAAGCCAGGATTGATGCCGCGCACAACTCCTGCCAGACCAGACCGTCGGGCATCGGATAACCACGCCTCCTGTCTTTCGGTATGCTCGGCGCAACGCCCAAAGCGCAGCGCCCCGATGAACCCTCGACGCTTCCGTGTTGCCCTGTCCTTTGCCGGTGAAAAAAGGGACTTTGTCGAGAAGGTCGCCGATCTGCTCGCGCAGCGGTTCGGGCGAAAGCAGATCCTCTACGACAAGTACCACGAGGCCGAATTCGCGCGCGGCGATCTGGGCATCTATCTGCCCAAGCTCTACGGCGAAGAATCTGACCTGATCGTGCCTGTCCTGTGCCCGAACTACGACCATAAGCGCTGGACCGGCTGGGAGTGGCTGCACATTTACGGCCTGATGACCAGGACGGACATGAAGCGCGTGATGCCCAGTCGCTTCGACCATGCGCACGCCGATGGCCTGAGCCCCGCCGCGGGTTTTATCGAACTGGATCACAAGACCCCGGCGCAGTTTGTCGCGCTGATCCTGGAGCGACTGGCGCTGAACGAGGAGAAGCCTTCCGATTTCTACTTGCAGGCCGCAAGCGAGCCGCAGCAGCCGGTCATCCCAAATGGCAATGGCGAATCGCCGCAAGGCGAGACTGAAATCCAGGATCGCATCGCTGAAAGATTGGGGCGCGTGCAGGAAAGCTCGGACTGGTTCAAGCAGCTTGCGACCGAGCTGGAGAGCTTCCCGGATTTCGCACCGCAACTACGGCGGCCAATTGAAGTGTCGGGGCTGGTCGATTGGGTAAGGCGTGCGGATCTACCAGAATTGCCGACGCTCTTTCATGCATTGGATGACGTTGCTACGCCTTCCGGGGAAGCGGATCGCCAGCTTGCGCTGGAGCTCCTGCTACTGGCAGCCACTCGCCACATCAATTTTGCGCAGGTGGCGCATCCAACTGCGGTCGGGACGGATGTCAGCCAACATGCCAGCTTGCTGAGCATCCCCACCTTGAGCAATGTGCTTGCCGGGGTTTGCGCGGCTGCGCGCATGGGGCTGCAGATTCACGTTGGCTCGCATGCAGCGATTGCGGGTGCCATTGATGTTTCGGTCCCGCGCCATCGCCCCGATTTCGACACCCTGCTTCTGGTAGAGCTCTATCCGGCCTTGCTCCTGAGGAAATTCAATCCTTCGGATCTGGGCGTTGCGACCGACAGTCCTGATGACCGAAAGGCGCGCATGGAAGAGGCCTGGGCGGAGGTGAGGTGGCCGTTAGACAAACTGCGCCGCCAACGTCGCTTTGTGGCGCTGTGCCTGAGGTTCTCGGATAGGGAGTCACCCGAAGAGCGAGAACTCATGCTGAAGGACGTGGCGCGGGCGTGCAACCAACTTGTCATTGGGCTTCAGGCTCAAGACCAGGGCTTGGTCCAGGGGCTTACGGTGGGCGATCTCGCGAAGCAGATTCAGAACCTCTTGCGCCGCATAGCCCCAGATCGCTAAAGGAGCCAAACCTTGTCCCGTTATCCACAGCCGTACCAGAAACTCCTCGATGCCACGCAGACGCCGACGCTCTTTGGCGAGCACTCGCGCTTTCCGGGCGCGGGGCATAGTTGGAGCGATGCCGAGCGCGATGCCGTCGTGCTGGCCTGGGCAAGCAGACGGCCGCTGCTGGTGCGCGGCGAACCGGGCTGTGGCAAGAGTCAGCTCGCCTACGCACTGGCGCAGGTGCTGGGCGTCGAGATCTTCCCGGAAGTCATCCATCCGCGGTTCGAGGCCAACGATCTGCTGTATCGCGTCGACAACATCGAACGTCTGGCCTGCGCGCAACTCCTCGCGGTACGCCGCTCGGACGATGTGGACGTCAGCAAGGAAATGGATCTGGCTCGCTTCGTCAGGCCGGGTGCACTGTGGAAGGCCATACAGCAGACGATAGTCGCAGTGCACGAGCGCTGGCCCCGGGCGGTGGTGTTGATCGACGAGATCGACAAGGCGGACGCCGACGTGCCGAACGCACTGCTGGAAGTGCTGGGAAACCGCAGCTTCACACCACCGGGCTTTGAAACCATCGGGTGCAGCCAGAACTCGCCGTTGATCATCATCACGACGAACGAAGATCGCGAGCTGCCACCGGCCTTCCTGCGCCGCTGTCAGGTGCTGAATCTGGATCCGCCGCAAGGGGAGGGTGAAGCAACGTTCTGCGCATGGATGGAGCATCGGGCGCGGGCGCATCCGCGGATCGCCGCTCTGGATCAGGACGACTTGCAGCGCCGCGCGGCGCGGCAGGTACGGGCGGATCAGGAGACTGCGCGGGATCAGGACGGCTTGCTGCGCCGCGCGGCGATGCAGGTATGGGCGGACCGCGAGACGGCGCGGGAAAAGGACCTGGGGCTGGTGGGACTCGCCGAGTACCTGGATCTGCTGCATGCGCTGGCCGAACTCGCCCAGGGCGACGCACAGCAGGCCAGCAGCATGCTGGATGATCTGTCGCGCTACGCGCTGGTCAAACACCGGGAGCTGTCGCAGCAACGGCCTGCAGTGGGCACTCCCTAGCCCATGACCGCGCCACGGACCCGGCTTCCCGTGGGCCGCGTGGGACGCGCGGACTTGCTGCTCGCGCTGCAGGAGTTGTCGTGGACTGGCCCGGTGCTGCTGACATCGCACGAGGCGAGCTTTGTGCGTCAGCAGGTTGTTCAGCTCGCCGCCACGGCGGAGCTGAGTGCTACCGTCGAGGCCGATCTGGAGACGCCCGCTCCCGAGGTGCCGCGCGAACCACAGGTCACGCAGGATCGCCTCCAATTCGAGTCGCAGTGGATAGTGACCGAAGATCGCTCGCTGGCGCAGCTCGCACCGCTCGAACGCGAGGCGCCCCATCTGACGCCGCTGGACAGCGGACAGATCAAGGCCGAACGCGATCGGGTTGGGAGCAGCCTGGTGCGCGGCCATTGGCCGTGGTTCAGACGCCGCCTGCGCCAGGCGCTCAATCCGCTGAACAACCGCAACCGGCAGCCCATCGACTTCGAGCGTCTGGGCCAGCAGCTGGCAACCGGGATGGTTCCAGACGTGTGGCCACGCCGGCGTCTGGAACGTTGGCCGGGCGGGCTGACGCTGCTGATTGACGAACGCCCGTTGCTCGGCGTCCTGCAGGGCGAGTTTGATCTCCTGGCAAGCAAGCTGCGCCGCAGCATCGGCAGCCGCAGCGTCCGGGTTCTGCGGCGGGACTTCGGCAGCGCTACGCTGCCGCGTACGCCGGGTCCAGGTCCGCTGCTGGTAATCACCGACTGGACCGGGTTGCCGCCGCACACGCTGCACTGGTTCAAGGAACAACGGCGCAACCTGCGCGCGCCCCTGGTGCTGTGCCCCGAACCGGGTGCTGGTGCCGGTGTCGAGCAGATCGCACTGGTCAGCCGGGGGCAGCAGGATCGAGGCTCGCTTGCGTCGCTGCTGGCGCTGATTGACGCCTTCGGCTACGTCGATGATCGGCTGCTGAAGGCGCTGGTCGAAGAGCAGTGTCCGGGCCGGTCGAGCTGGCGCCATCTGCTCTCGCTGCTGCGGGATCCGATGATCGAGCGCTTCCCTGGCGACTTCGGTTTTGGCATCACGGAATGCCGCAGCGAACTGGGCAGCGCATCCCCGGAGGCGGCCACGCTCCCGGCCGCGCGTATCGCGCGGGCCATGCAACGGATGCAGCTGCTGCACGGCCTGGAAGGCGCCACCAGCTACTACGGCGGCATGCTGCGCTTCGCCTCGCGATTCCAGAGCGTATTGCCCGCCCTGAACCGGCAGCTGGATCTGGCGGACTACTATTTTCTGCAGCAGGCAGGTCCCAGGCTCGCGCACACGCCCGATCCTGCGTTGGCGCTGCGGGTCGTCCGTGCGCTGCGCAGTCAGGGTCCGTTGCGCGAGAAGGCGCGTTATGCCCAGCTGATGGAGCAGGCAGTCGCCGTAAGCGGACAAGAGTGGGATGCCACGCCGCCGCCGTCCGTCCCGCGCCGCGCGTATGTGTTGAGGGCGGTCGGCAGCCAGCTCCGCGTATCGCCCGAAGCGAGCGGGCCGTTGCGCGCCGCCGCACTCGCGTACGGCCTGCAGTTGCCGGAGCAAGGCGCCAGCATCACGGCACTGATGGGTCACGAGCGCCGGGTGGTATACCTGAAGGACAGTGGCAGCGGCGGGATCGATGGTGGCGCGCAGGCTCGTCTCGGCGTGGCCGCGGGCGATCGGCTGATCGAACTCGCCCGCGTACAGCGCCCTAGCTGGGCCCTAGGATGGGGCCGCGATCGGCAGGGGGCCTATGTCCTGGCGCCGTCCCCGTTCGGCAAGCCGCATCGCTTTCGCGTCCCTGAGGGCGAGGGCGAGCACCCGGTTGCGCCCTGGATTCCGGCCGGCGCCAGCGAAGTGGTCGAACCGCTGCCGCCAACCGCCGGGGGCAAGCTCGCGATCGGCATCGATCACTTTGGTGTGTTTGTGACGGTCGAGGTCAACGGTTCGACGCAGCGCCTGCGCTGGATCGAGCCGGGCAGTTTTGCGATGGGGTCGCCAGGTGACGATGATTGGGCCGACGACGACGAAAAACCACAGCATCGGGTGACCCTCTCACGTGGCTACTGGCTGGCCGACACCACCTGCACCCAGGCGTTCTGGCTCGCGGTGGTTGGAGGCAAGAACCCGAGCGAGTTCACCGGCGATCTGCAACGCCCGGTTGAACAGGTGAATTTTGAGGATGTGCAGCAGCGATTCTTCAGCAAGCTGCGGGCTGTGTTGGCACCCGGCTCCGCGCTGCGTGGGCCTTTATTGGGCTGGCGTGAAGACCGTGGCAGCGCGGAAGGCTTGCGGCCGGAGCTGCCCAGCGAAGCCGAGTGGGAGTACGCCTGCAGGGCGGGTACGTCAACT
>JAAFHE010000108.1:0-4993 GCA_013298265.1 Lysobacterales bacterium
CCAACGACATTCGGACTGTTACGCAGGACGACGCCAGGCGCGGGCGCGGCGGCAGCCGGCAGCACCGCCGGCTTGGGTTCGCTCAGATCCAGGCGCGCAATTGCATCGAACGGATTGGACGGGTCGGCCACATAGCCGCGCACTTCGACGGCCGCCTCGCGTATCCCCGCCGGTGGTTCGGGCAGCGTGAAGCGCGGCCCCAGCACGGTGAAGCGGGCCGAATGGAGCAGCTTGCCGTTCTTGCCCAGCCAGCTGACGTCGGCCATGCCGCGGAAACTGTCGCGGTCGACCCGTGCCTCGATCGCGTCGGGACCGAACGGGCGCGGCTTGAGTGCGAGCTTGAATCCGCTTGCGGGCCGCTCCAGCACCACGGCCGGATCGCCGAGCAGGTTGTAAGTCTCGACGAGTGTGTGGTCCTGGATGCCCTTCTTGCCGGCGACGATGGACTCGCCGATCGTGCGCCCGGGCTTGGTCAATTCGCTGACGATGGCCTTGCTGTAGTTCGCCGACGGCGAATTGCGCCAGGATGCCGCGAACACGGCGATCGCACCCTTGCCCGGTTCGCGCAGGAAGCGCTCGCCGATGGAATCCTCGGTCGGGTTGTCGAACGGCGCGGAGTAGCAGGTCATGGACAGCACCATGGGCAGGCGCCCGCCGTTCGTCAGGCCCGAAACATCTTCGAGGGTGAACAGGTCATGGTTCTTGCGCAGGTCCGGCGGACCGGTGCGCCAGATATAGCGCCCGCCGTGGCCGATGAAGTGCACCAGCAGACGGCCTTCATTGAGGCCGTCCTTGATCGATGACTGGTGCGCGATGTTGTCCTTCTCGTCCGTGCTCGCGTAGACCTTGTCACTGAGGAAGCCGTCCTTGTCGAGCGAGTTGGCGATCTGGTCCGAGGTGTTCTTGAAATAGTCGCTTTCGTCGGTAATGAACATCACGTCGCGACGCCACGCACCGAGTTGTGGCGTACGCAGGTAGCTGATGGTCTTGTCGACGATGGCCTTGACCTCCCTGGGCTCCACCACTGGCAGGCGGCCGATCGCGATGACCGGATGGAGTTCATCGGCGCCGACGCTGACGAAATGGTTGTCGCTGGCCGATTGGCCGTCATAGGACATGAACTGCCAGGTCGGGATCAGCGCGCGGTGCTTGAGATCTTCGGGCGTGTCCGCATAGGGCGTGCTACCGATGTCGCCGAACTGGCCCGGGGTCAGCAGCTCCATGTCGGCCCACTTGGCCAGGTTGAGCCGGTTGATGCGCTTGTGGCGGATGTCGAAGCTCGCGTCGCCGACGAGCAGAGCGAAACGAGGCCGCGGCTGCGGCCACTCGTTATAGGCCTGCTGCATGAGATTGCGGATGGCCTGCGGATGCGTGATGCCGTCGTTGAACTGGTCGTAGACCTCGTCGACATCGAGCACAGCGACCTTGAGGCCGCGCTGGCGATGAAATTCGGCCAGCGGCTGGATCGCGTCGATCAAGCGCGCATGGCTGATGATGATGTAGTCGACCGGTTCGACCGGCTTGCGCCAGTCGGTGGTGCTCATGGCGCGCACCTTCTGCGGTGCGGCGAAGCGGTCGTCGACGACGGGATACAGCACGGTGTTTGCGTCGATACGGCCCAGACGGCCGGCCTGGGCGGTCCAGCGGCGACCGTCTTCGCTATAGACGGAGAGCTGGGCGCCCGCATGCGTGAGATTGACGTCGCCGCCGCCGGCGACGCGCAGTGCCTCGGTCGAGCGCGTCAGGTCGCCCTGCGCCGGGTATTCGATCTCGACGGAGTTGAACATCACGACGTCGATGAGGAAGTTCGGGTCACCGGGCTTGACCGGACGCTTGGGCACGCTCAGCGCGAGGCGATTGCCTTTCTCGCGTAGTGCGGCGACGGGCACGCTGATCTCGCGCACGACTTCGTCGCGACCGTTCCAGCTCAGCTCGGCCACCTGCTTTCCGTCGAGCTGTACCTGCACCTGGTGATCTGCCGGCTTGTCGGTGGTGCCGACCGGGGCTGTGACCGTCGACATGCCGCGGAACTTCATGGCCAGCGTGACTTGGCCGCTGCGCGCGGCGAGGTCGGGCAGGTCCAGATCAACCACGAACGGTTCCGGGTCTACGTGCGTCAGCTTGGCCCAGTGCCAGAAATCCGCTTCTTCCCACTGCTTAACGTGGTTCTGGTTGAGCCGGATCATCAGATTTTCCTGCTCCAGATGCAGGCGCCGGTTCAATGCGGCCGGCGTGCTGCCGGCCTTTGCCGGCACGTCCGCTATGCGCGCGCGCGCGCCGCGGTCGCTGGACAGGACGTAGACGTTGACCGTGCTGTACGTGTCGAACCAGGCGATCGGTCCATGCAACGCCTTGCCCAGCCATTCGATACGGTCGCCCGGTTGCAGCGTGGTGCCGCTGCCGCTGAACCGGATCGGGACTTCTTCGCCGCGTTGGGTCAGCCGCAGCGAGTCGCGCGGACAGTCAGCCAGGCCCGGCGCGACTGCGGCGATGCTGGCCTGGTCCAGCGCGTACATGCCGGTGTGTTCGATTTCGATATGGATGCTGCCGGAACAGGCCAGGGCAGCGGAGCAGGGAAGAGCAGTGATCAGAGCCAGGCAAACAACGCGACGGATAGGCGAAAGCATGAGCAACAAGAACCTGCGAATCGTCTTTGCGACCGAATCCGACAGGCTACTGGCTGGTCAAGTTCTATGCAAATCGACGTGGCTTGCGCTGCGACGAACCGGGCGTCCGCTGCGACCGACGGCGCATAGCGTGGACAGGTCTGCGTGCGCCGTTGGATCGAGAAAGGAGCATTCGCTCCTTTCTCGGCAGTGTGTCAGGGCGTTGCGGTCTGGAAGCCGTCCCTGAAGATCAGGTCGGACTGGTCGATATACAGCGTGGCGGCGTTGACCGATCCGGTACCCGCATCGCCGGCGTCCCAGAAGGTCAGCGTCCAGGTACCGTTGGCGAGTTCCGGAGCCAGGTTGCGGAAATTCGTGCTTAGCAATACCGCGCCACCGCCGGGATCGGCGCCACCGGGTGCGCTGGCGCGGTAGGAACCTACGGGTATGGTCGGGAAGGCGCTGCCCCACCAGTCGCGGTCGGCGGTGTCTTCAAACGTGTAGAGACCATTGAGCACGCCGTTGTGGCCGCAGCCGTTGGGCACGTTGGAGCCGGTGTGGCTGAAAATGATCTGCGACGGGCTGCCGCCGGGGGCGGCGAGCTTGACGACGAGGTCGCCGCGCCAGGAGTGGACAAGGTTCATGCTGACGCTGACGGCGACGACCCCGAAGACCATGCCGTTGACGTCGAAATTGACGACGCGCGGTGGACCCAGGTTGTTGACGCCGCAGCTCGGGGAGCCACTGGGCGCATCGCTGATGGCACCGGTGTTCGTGCCTGGAAACGATTCGACCGCAAAGACGGGCGACGAGGCGACGAGGCCAAGGCCGAGCAAGGCCAGAATTGCGGTGCTGCGCATGCCTTCCACTCCAGAATCGACAGAGAAAACCGCGGCAGTGTAGCCGAAACCTTCGCGGGCCACGGCAGCGGCGGAACGGGCGTTCAGATTGCAGCCGTGCCGGGTGCCGGTCGGAACAGGCGCTGCAGCAAGCCGGCGACGGCCGGCATTTCCGCCTCCACGAGCTGCGCATTCGAATACCAGGCCTCGACCAGGCAGGCGAAGAATTCGTCCGGGCTCTCCGCGGCGTAGGGATCAATGCCGGTTTCCTTGCCCGCATCCACGGCGGCGCAGTGCGTGTCGTAGGCGCGCTGGAAGGTGCGTTTCCATTCGCCGCGCGGCAGTTCGGGCGGTAGCGGCGGCACGCCGTCGCTGCCGCCGCCGCGCATGTCCAGCTTGTGGGCGATCTCGTGGATGATCACGTTGAAGCCGGCATGCGGATCGGCCAGATCCTGCTCGATGTCGGCCCAGGACAACACCAGCGGGCCATGTTCCCAGGCTTCGCCGATCAGGCTGTCGTCGCCTTCGGTGATGACGCCGGTGTCCTCGTCATGGTGTTCGCGGCGGACGCGAAACTCGCCCGGATAGACCAGCACCTGGCGCCAGCCGCGCAGGCATTCATAGCCCAGCGCAAGCACCGGCAGGCAGGCTTGCGCCGCGATCAGCAGGCGGCGCGGTTCATCCAGCTCGGCACCAGCCAGGGCCGTAATCTGCTTTTCGGACAGAAATTGCGCGGCCAGTTCGCGCAGGCGCAGCCGCTCGTCGCTGGTCAGCGGCTGCAGCAGCGCGCACGCAGCCAGGGTCGCTTCCCAGGCCAAATCGTCGATCGGATGAGGGCGAGGTCGGAATCGCTCGCCGAGACGGCGCAACAGGCTGAACATGCGCCGATCATGCCGCGCCGGCCGGGCGCGGCGAAAGCGGTTACTTGATGGAGCCCGGCAGTACCGACTGCCAGCGCAGTCCGCCGCCGCGCTTCTGCGGTATCGCGGCCTCGGCCGAGGGCAGCGTCATGGCGGCGGCCGGGGCACTGCCGGCCGATCCGCCCGGTGTCTGGATCGCGGCGACGTCGCCGCTGACCGAAGCGCCCGTATCCATCGGAACGCTGACCGGCGCGCGCTGGCCGTCGTGATAGATGACGCGGGTGCTGGAGGCCGTCGGCTGGGTATCACAGTCCTGGCGCGACTGGGACAGTGCCGCGCCGCTGGCGTTGGCACCGCCGCCGAGCATGAAATCGTCCGCATGGCAGGCACCGGCGAGTAGCGCCAGGGCGAGCAGCAGGATCAGGGGGCGCGAAATGGTGAGCATCGGTGGCTCCGGTAGGGCGGAACGCTGGCACGGGCTCGCGGGCGGGACGGCATGCTCGCACGAATGCTCGGGTGTAGCCAGCGGGAATGCCTCGCTACAGCAGGGTTCGTGCCAACCTGTTTGCGTCCTTCACGGCCTTGCGCAACAAGGGCTTAAGGTCATGGCTACTGTCCGGACTGTCCGCTGTGGCGACAGCGGACAGGCGACGGACAGTTTGATGGATGCGCCAGGACGTGGCTTGGT
>JAAFHE010000108.1:5003-9115 GCA_013298265.1 Lysobacterales bacterium
TTGCGTGCCGTATCGCCTCAGCCGCTGGTCCGGGCTTCGGTCACGCTGCGCTGCAGCGCGCTTCCGTGCCGGCCGGCTGGCTAGACTCGGCCATGAACAGCACTTCCGTCGAACTCCCGTTGATCCCGCGCAGCTGGCGTCCGGGCGGCGTCGCGCTCAAGCGAGGCCTGCTCGCCGGCATCCGCCGCGTCCTGTCGCGACGCGACGCGATCAACCGCATCAACGTATTCCCCGTCGCTGACGGCGATACCGGTTCCAACCTGGCCTTTACCTTGAGCGCGGTCGAACAGGCGCTGCGGCCGCTGCGCCTGTGCAGCGCCGGCGGACTGCTGCGTCGCGCCGGCGACGAAGCCATCGACGGCGCGCGCGGCAATTCCGGCGCCATCCTCGCGCAGTTCCTGCAGGGCGTCGGCGAGCATCTGGCCGATCAGCCGCGACTTGGCGTGGCGGAACTGGCGGCAGCGGCGAGTTTCGGCGCCAGCCAGGCGCGCGGTGCCGTATCCGACCCGCGCGAAGGCACCATCCTGTCGGTGATCGCCGCGTTCGCCGCGGCGCTGCAGCGCGAGTCCGGGCGCGGCATCTACGATCTGCGCGAGTGCTGGGCGCGGGCCGTGGCGGCCTGTCGCGACGCGCTCGCGCGAACGCCCGATCAGCTTGCCGTGCTGCGCAAGGCCGGTGTGGTCGACGCCGGCGCGCTGGGTTTCGTCGAGCTGATCGAAGGCATCAACGATTACCTCGAACGCGGCCGCTCCGGCCTTGCGGCGCTCAGCGACTACCGCAGCGGCGACCTGGGTGTCATGAGCGAAGCCGGCGAACACGACTCGCAACACCGCTGGTGCACCGAATGCGTACTCAGCGCGGAGGCGATCGAGCGCGACGCCGTCCGCTCGGCGCTGCTGGCGCTGGATCATTCCAGCCTCGTGCTCGCCGGCACGCGCCAGAAGCTGCGCGTGCATGTGCATCTGGACCAGCCGCAGCAGCTCTACGACACGCTGTCCCGCTTCGGCCGGGTCGGCAGCTGCAAGGCCGACGATATGCAGTCGCAGCAGCGCGCGACCCGTTCGCGCACGCGCGTCGCCGTGGTCACCGATTCGGCTGCGGACCTGCCCGATGACGCGCTGGAACAGCTGCCGCTGCATCTGGTGCCGGTGCGGCTGAATTTCGGCGAGTGTGACTATTTGGACAAAGTATCTTTGTCGCCGAGTGAGTTTTTCCAGGAATTGCGCAGCAATCCGGTCGCGCCGCGCACCTCGCAGCCGCCTCCCGGCGATTTCCGCCGCCTGTTCGATTTTCTGCTCAGCCATCACGAGGAAGTCGTCTACGTCGGTCTGTCGCGTGCAGTCAGCGGAACGCTGCAGTCCGGCGAAAGTGCTGCCACGCGCTGTGATCGCCGTCGCGTGCACGTCGTCGATTCGCGCACCGCGTCGTGCGGGCAGGGCCTGCTCGCGCGGCACGCCGCTGAGCTGGCGGCGCAGGGGCTTTGCGCCGCCGACATCGTCGCTCGCATCAATGCGCTGACGGCGCAGACGCCGTTGTTCGCCTATGTGCGCGACCTGAGCCACATCGTACGCGGCGGCCGCATGCCGGCCTGGACGCTGCCGCTGACGCGCTGGCTCGGTCTGATCCCCGTCGCTGCGGTTGGTGCGGACGGCCGTCTGCATCTGCGCAGCGCGCTGCGCCTGAGGCCTGATCTGCCGCTACGTTTCGCGCGCTGGCTTCTGCCGCGCCTGAAGCCGCACGCTCGCTGGGCGCGCATCCTGATTGGCCATTGCGACAACCTGGCCGAGGCACAGATGCTCGCCGAGGCGCTGCAGCGCTCGCTGCCGCAAGCAGTCATCGACATCGTGCCGGTCGGTGCGGCGATCTCGGTGCACGCGGGGCCGGGCGCCGTGGTCGTGAGCCTGTTGCCGCACGGCGCCGAGTCCGACGAGCCTCGCCCCGTTTGAAGATCGGATGCGCTTTTTTATGCGTGCCGACGACGAGGACGAGTTCGTAGCGAAGCGTCTGTCGTTCTACGTAGCTATTCGCTGTATCGGTTCATAGCACGGACTAGCCCGCTGCCTATCGCCGCGCTCGAGGCCGACGAGTACGCCTTCCTTGCATGCGTGCTCGGCATGGCGCCGCCCTGACGGCGACTCGTTGACGCGGCGATATCAGCCTCGCCGCCTCGGTCCAGCCTGCGTTCCCTTCCTCAAATCGGCCCGGCATCGCGTCCGACGCGAGCTTCATATGCCCTTGCACTACGCCATAATTGATATGTTATAACATTGCTATTGTTCGGTAGGGGGAATGGGATGAAGCATGTACTTCGCCTGCGCGCGCTGGTGATGGGCTGCGCAACAACGACGCTGGTTCCGGCCTGGGGCGCCGAACCGGACGGCCGGCTAGACCCGGTCGAAATCACGGAATCGCATATCGGCTCCGAGCTGGACGCGACGACGGCCGTGGGCTCGCGCCTGCAACTCAGCGTTGGCGAGACGCCGGCGGCGATCGAACTGCTGGACGAGGCCCGCCTGCGCGAGCGCGGCGCCAGGACCAGCATCGAGGCGTTGAACCTCGCCGTCGGCGTGACAGCGGCGAATCTGCCGTCATCGCCCGGCGTCACCTCGATGCGCGGATTCACCGGCGGCGCAATCTCGCTGCTCTACGACGGTATTCGCCAGACGGCCGCGCCGCTGATCACGCGCGACATCGACATCTGGTCGCTGGAGCGTGTCGAAGTGCTCAAGGGGCCGGCCTCGGTGCTCTACGGCGAGGGCGCGCTGGCCGGTGCCGTGAATCTCGTGCCCAAACGCGCGCAGCTAGGGCGCTCGGCGGTCCAGGCGCAATTCGGCATCGGCAGTTTCGATGCGCGTCGTGCCGCGGTCGACATCAACCTCCCGCTGGGCG
The DNA here is from genome assembly GCA_013298265.1 of Lysobacterales bacterium. Taxonomy (GTDB): domain Bacteria; phylum Pseudomonadota; class Gammaproteobacteria; order Xanthomonadales; family Rhodanobacteraceae; genus Tahibacter. The sequence continues at coordinate 7,893 of JAAFHE010000108.1, forward strand.
ACGACGCGGCGCTGCGCGCTGTGGCGAGCGATGGCCGCGACGAGGGCTATGTGGAAGACACAGCGGCGCATCGTTCGGCCGGAATGCTGGCCTTCCGCACGCACCTCGGCGAGGACGCGCTGCTCGATATCGCGCTGGACCACTACCGTGACGATTACGACACGCCCTACTGGGGTACGCCGCTGGTGCCGGCGTCGGTGGCGCGCGATCCGCTGCCGCTGGTGCAAAGCGCCAACGGGTTTGTCTTGGACCGCGCACTGCGCGAGCGCAACTTCGATGTCAGCGACGGGTTCTCCACCTCGCGCAGCGACTGGCTGCAGAGCCGCCTTACCTGGAGCCTGGGCGAGACCTGGACCTTCACCAACACGCTGGACCACTACGACGCGCAGCGCAGGTGGCGCAATACCGAAACCTATACCTGGACTCCGTCCACCGCGATGCTCCGCCGCAGCACCACCGACATCGCGCACGACCACAGCTACTGGGTCGAGCGGGCCGCGCTGTCGGCCGATGCCGATCTGTTTGGGCGGCGCAATCGCTTCGCTGCCGGCATCGAATACAGCGAGAGCTCGTTCGTCAATCCGCGCCGCTTCGGCAGCGCGGCACCGGTGGATCCCTATGCGCCGCAGCGCGGCCTGTATCCGCAAGGCGACGAGGCGACGCTCTACCCGGGCAACGGCAATCGCGTCGACTTCGATTCCGATTCGCGCGTGACCGCGCTGTTCGTCGAGGACGCGCTGAACCTCGGTTCTCGCTGGCTGCTGGTCGGCGGCCTGCGCCAAGACCGCATTGATCTGGATCGCAGCGTCACGGACTACAACGCGACGACGCGCACGCGCTTCCAGCGCGACTACGCGCCGGTCTCCTGGCGTCTGGGCACCGTGTTCGATGCGACCGAGACGACTCACCTGTACGCGCAGTACAGCAAGGCAGTCGCGCCGGTCGGGACTCTGTTCCTGATCTCGCAGGCCAACGCGCGTTTCGATCTGACCACCGGCGAAGCCGTCGACGCAGGCCTCAAGGGAACGTTCTGGAACGACCGCCTGGATCTCGGGGTGGCGCTGTATTGGCTGCGCCAGGACGACATCGTGACGCGCGATCCGGCCAATTCCAGTATCTCGATCCAGGGTGGCAGCCAGTCGGCGCGTGGCATTGAACTTAGCGCCAGCGCGCGTCTGAGCGAGGCCTTGCACATTGACGCGAGCGTCGCTGCACTCGACGCG
>JAAFHE010000109.1 GCA_013298265.1 Lysobacterales bacterium
TTCCTTAGTGCGCTGGCGCCAAGGCGCCGTGATCCGCGAAGCGATCACGGATGGCTCGGAAAAGGGCGAGTTCCCGGCCTTTGCGCATCCTGCTACCCAGGTTCTTCGACGCCGGACGGGCGAAGCTGGCGTGATGGCGGGGTTGGCCGCGATCTGCCGCCTGATCCACGCCTTTCGGCCCATGTCGGACTGGACTGCCAGCCATCGCTGGAATGTCATCCCCGCGCAGGCGCGGATCCAGCGCCTTTGCTTGGTCGAAAAGGCCTGAAGCCACTGGATTGCCGCCCGGACGGGAATGACGAAAATATGGATGCCGCGCTTGAGCAAGTGCCATTCATCGTCGGAACGGCATTTCAAGGCAGACGCGCGCTTGGATTCCGATGACTGCATTGGCACCGCGCCCGACCACGAGTCAATGAATCGCTGCAATGGAATCGACCGTTTTTCCCATAGTCAATTTGGCCAGGACGCACACGGCGCTGCGAACTTCCATCCGCGCGGCCCGCGCAGCAGAACGCGCCCGGCACCGAGCGATGCGCACGCGGCCCGCCGGAAGCAAATAGTAAACTTTGCGTTAATACAATCAATATTGACTTGCAAACAAATCACCGTAGGATCCCGGACGGGTTTCCACAGGGAGCGTTCGAGCGCTCGTCATTCAATTGATCAGCCAGGCCCATGCGAGGTTGTGTGGCGCCGTGCTGTGACGATTTGCGCGAGCCGTGCACCTGCCGGATGCTCTGTGCGTTCAAGACGTCAACCCGCATCCAGCAACCCCAGGCACATCCTGCGATGACCGAACCGACCGGCGTGGCATTCGCCCTTGCTGCGCGCGTGCCCGGCTGATGCGGAAGACTTCATGTGCAGGATCCTCGCCCAACGGATCTCATTGACATCAACCGGGACAAATTAATGAAAAACTTGCTTATTTCCTTCGCACTTTCAGTCGCTGCGCTGGCAGCGGCCAGCCCTGTGATCGCGTCTGATGTCGCGTCCGACGTCATGGCCGGGCGCGAAGACCGCCTGCCGCGCGTGCGCGTGACCGCGCGCTTCACGCCGAACGCGATCCTTGAGGGCCAGTCGACCACCTTCAGCTGGAGCACCACCGGCGGCGCCTCGTTCTGCGATATCAGCGGCGTACCCGGCATCAGTTTCGGTGGCTCCAGCGGCTCACTGGTGCTCAGCCCGACCACCAGCTTGCAAGCCCAGGTCGTCTGCGAAGGCCCGGACGACGGCTTGACCGGCTACGGCTCGGCAACACTGACCGTGCAGTCGGCGAACACGCCACCGGTGGTCAATGCCAGCTTCTCGCCGGCGTCGATCTATACCGGCCAAAGCTCGACCTTCAGCTGGAGCTCGCAGTACGCGACCAGTTGCAGCAGCACCGGCGCGGTCTCGGTGGCCACGACGTCAGGCAGCTCGGTGCTGACGCCGTCGTCCAGCCAGTCGGTTACCGTGACCTGCGTCGGCCCAGGCGGGCAGACCTCGGCCAGCGCCGACCTGACCGTATCGCCGCCACCGCCGCCGCTGCCGATTGTCTTCGGCTCGGCTAGTCCGAGCTGGCTGAATGGCCCCGGCTGGGCCTGGATCAACTGGTACTCCTACAACGCGACCTCCTGCAGCAGAGGCGGTCCCAGCGGCGCCTACATGCAGTACTTCTCGTGGACGTCGGCTGAGTGGATTTTCTGCTACGGCCCCGGCGGCACCGGCAGCACGGTTGTCTGGGTGAATGTCTCGACGTTCGGTGCCAACGGCGCGGCCGACCCGAAAGCAACGGCGGCAACCGCACCCGACCTGCGCGGCCTTGGCCTCGACCTGAGCGCAGCCACCGTCAGCCACAGCCGTGGTGATTTCAACGCCGACGGCCAGGATGACTTGCTCGTCGTCGACTCCGCTGCCCGCGAAGCCCATCTGCTGTTCGGTCAGGCCGGTCGCTTCCCAGCCATCAACAAGACCGTCAGCGATGTGAACCGCCTGCAGGATGTCGTCGGTGTGCAGGTTCCGGCCGATGGCAAGACGCAGAACATCGTGATCCAGATCGCGCGCTAAGCGCTCCGCTGGTGCACTGCGCGGCGCGGGCTTGCTCGCGCCGCCAGTGCTCACCGGCACCGCACCTTCAGCACCTGGCCCGCACAGTCTCCCATTGCTTGACACCTTCCGGATCGCGAAGCGTCGACTGAACGGTCAGCGATGAAATCGATTCGCGGTATTCCCGGTCTGCACCGACCTCAGAGGGAGCACCGCATGGGTCGCCGTACTGCAACGTGCATTTTGTGGTTCGTTGTCTTGCCCGTCGCTGCGGCCGAGGGCGAGTTCCAGGCCTTTGGGCACCTTGCAGCCTCGGGTTCTTCAGCGCCGGATGAGCGGAGCTGGCGTGATGGCGGGGTGGGTCGATACCTGCCCGCGGAGCCGCGCCTTTCCGCGCATCTCGGACTGTTGTGGCAACCGTCGCTGGAATGGGATGTGCGGGTCCACGCGCGCCTGGATTCGGACGACGGCTTCGGCGCGGCGCCCATCGGACTGGTCGAAGCATTTGCAGCGCGGCGCTTGTTTTCGCAGTCCGGCGCCTTCTGGCAGATCAAGGCAGGCCAATTCTTCCTCCCGACATCGCGGGAGGCGGTCGATCCGCTGTGGCAGTCACCTCATCACCTGAGTCTGTCGACCCTGAATAGCTGGATTGCAGAGGAATTCCGGCCGATCGGCGTGGACCTCTCGTGGCGCAATGCGCCGCAATCGGAGTTCGAAACCGAATGGGCGGCGACCGTGTTCGGTGGCAATGACAGCGCGGGCGCTTTGCTGGCATGGCGTGGTTTCGCGAGTCACGATCGATTGACCGCGTTCGGCGAAGTTCTGCGATTGCCTTCGCTGCCGACATTGTCCGAGGGCTTTGCCGGACAACGCGACGATGGCAGCAAGCCCTTCGGACCCGACCTCGACGGACGGCCCGGATACGCGCTGCGAGCACGATTCGGACAACGGGACCGTTGGCGACTCCTTGCGACCGTCGTCAACAACCGCGGTGATCGCGCTTTGCATCGTGGTGAGTACGCCTGGGATACACAGTTCTCCCAGTTCGGTTTCGAATGGTGGCCAACCGCCGGGTGGACCATTGCGGCGGAGCACCTGGTTGGACGAACCGGCATGGGAATGCCGGATGCGGCACGCGTGGATGCCGATTTCGACACCACGTATGCGTTGGCGAGTTGGCAATGGCATGCCGCGTGGCGCACGGCCCTGCGCATCGAAAGGTTCAGGATTGCCGAGCGGGACGGCGTAGCGGAGAACAATGATGACCACGGGCATGGCATCACGGCGAGCCTGTTCTGGCAGCCTCACGCCGATTGGCGGTTAGGGCTCGAATGGCAACACATCGAGAGTCGCCACGCGGCCAGCGATTTGCTCGGCGTCGACCGGGAGACTGGCGGGTCTGTCCTGCGCGGCGAAGTTCGCTGGTACTTCTGAGATGTCCGAACGTCGGTCGTGAACACACGGCGTCCCGATCACTCGAAAGCTCGCAAGATCAATTCCTGCCGGCTTGCATCGCCTCAAAGAAGGGCGTCTTCAACCGCTGATATTCCTCACGACTACCGCGCGCGTCTGCCAGGCAGCGCGACTTGAACGCGGAATACCGGGCGGCATCCGCAGGCGAGCCGAGCAGCCGGTCGCGAAACGCGAGATGACGGCGCCATTCGTCGCTGTCGTGCTCGAGAACATGCACATGATGCGTGCGTCGAGGCGCGCCCAGAACGAAGTAGTGTCGTCGCGGGATCCCGTTTTCTCCCCGGTAGCGGTAACCGAGTGGCTCGAATCGCGGCACAAGCGCATGGCCGCTTTCGTAGCTGCGGATGGCAATTGCGATATCGAGTATGGGTTTTGCGCAGATGCCGGGTACTGCTGTACTGCCGATGTGCTGGATGTCCAGCGCGGCGGCTCCAAGCGCCGCGGACAGTCGACGGCTTTCGGACGAAAAACGCATCGACCATTCGGGGCCGACAGGGACCAGCCGCAGTTCGCCGGAGCGCAAGCCAAAGTCTGATACGTCAGAAGACATTCGTTTTTCCGCTCACTGCCGCAAGGCCGTATGCCGGACGGTGAGAACGCTCTGCTCCAAACCATCGTCCCTCACTTCTCTGAAGACGATGGCGTCGATTACGCTCTGCCCCGCCGGCACCGAGGCTTTGTCAAAGCCCACGCACCCGGCAGGCAACCAGCAGCAATCCGAAGCCGATGATCCACGACCACGTCGCTGCGGGTTCCGGGATGCGCGCTACGCCGAACTGAGCGACCAGCGCGACGATGAACAGCACGAGCGAGATGATCCAGACGATCAGGGTGGGTGCGTTGCCGGCATTGCGCATGTGAATTCCTCGATGTGACACGTACAAATAAACCGTCGTGGCGGCTGTTGCCGCCGACGGGACGATGCAGGGTTTAACGCGGCGCCTGCCTGGCTGTCCCCTGGCGCCGCGGCCTGATCGTCTGCCCGCCTTCGTGGCCTGTCAACGGGCGGGCGCGCAAAAGATCCGCGCCGGGAGCCGCATCCAGCGCGACGCGGAACATAACGCCCGGCAGGCCCGATAATGCGCGGCTTGCGCCTACACCCCGCGGGGCTGTTCCATGGTTCGTCGATTGGATTTGCCACCGCAGGGGTTTGCGCTCGATGACGCCTACGCGGCTGACTCGATGGAGGCCGTGGCATCGCTGCCGCACGAAAGCGTGCATCTGTTCCTCAGCGATATTCCCTACGGCATCGGCGCCGAGGCGTGGGATGTCCTGCATCGCAATACGAATAGCGCGTATCTCGGCAGCAGTCCCGCGCAGAAGAAGGCGGGCGCACTGTTCAAGCATCGCGGCAAGCCGATCAACGGCTGGTCGGAAGCGGACAAGGCGATTCCGCGCGAATACTACGACTGGTGCATGACCTGGGCACCGGCGTGGCTGGCAGCGCTGAAGCCCGGTGGCTCCGCGATCGTGTTCGCCGGCCGACGCCTGAGTCATCGCTGCATCGCGGCGCTGGAAGATGTGGGATTCAGCTTCAAGGACATGCTGGCCTGGGAGCGCCGCCGCGCGCCGCACCGGGCACAGCGCCTGAGCGCGGTGTACGAGCGGCGCCAGGATGCGGCATCCGCATCGAAGTGGGAGGGCTGGCGGCTCGGCAATCTGCAGCCGACGTTCGAGCCCGTGCTGTGGTTCCAGAAGCCCTACCGGACGGGCGGCACGATTGCCGACAACGTGCTGCAGCACGAGGTCGGTGCGTTCAATCAGACCGGTTTCGAACGCTACAACGGCACGGCGGAAAACAGGCTCGCCAAGGCGGACACCAGCGAACCGCTGGGACTGCATCCGACGCAGAAGCCGACGCGCGTGCTGGAGTCACTGATCGAACTGACGACGCTGCCGGGCCAACTGGTCGTCGATCCGTTCTGCGGCAGCGGCTCCACCCTCGTGGCGGCGAGGAATCTCCGTCGTCGCTACCTGGGTTTCGATAGCGATCCGCAGTACATCGAAACGACGCGGCAGCGGCTGGCGGATGGTCCATGACAAGGAACGCCTCGCATGCGCCGGCGTGAACCGCGCGCGCGAATGCGCAGGATAGTTCACGCGCATCGCGCACCACACCGTGATCGCTCCCGGCCGCGCCGGCGGCGTTCGACGGCGATGCTAAAGTGCAGACTTTCCGTCTACCCGAAGCGAGCCACACGATGACTGACCAAGCCCCCTATCCCATCGGCACGCCGGGTCAACCGTGGGGTGATTCGGAAAAGGCCGAATGGCGCTCGCTTCAGACGCGCCAGCGCAGCTACGAGACCGATGTCGTACGTGCGATCGAATCACTGCGTTCGCGCTTCGATGTCGTGGAATACGGTCGCCTCGACTACGCACCCGACACGTATGCGCTGCTGGCGATCAAGAGCCGCGAGTGGCGCGACGAGCTGCCCAGCGTGCTCGTGACCGGCGGTGTGCACGGCTACGAAACCAGCGGCGTGCACGGTTCTCTGCGCTTCGTCGAGCAGCATGCGGACGACTATGCGGGCCGCGTCAACCTGCTGGTCGCGCCGTGTATCAGCCCCTGGGCCTACGAGCGGATTCACCGCTGGAACGCACACGCGGTCGACCCGAACCGCTCGTTCCGCGACGACAGCCCGGCAGAGGAATCGGCGGCACTGATTCGGTTGGTCGCGCCGCTGCGCGATCGTGTGCTGGTACATATCGACCTGCACGAGACTACCGACACCGATGAAACCGAGTTCCGCCCGGCGAAGGCCGCGCGCGATGGCGAGGACTCGGTTCCCGGTGAAATTCCCGACGGCTTCTACCTCGTCGGCGACAGCGAGAATCCGCAGCCCGAGTTCCAGCAGGCCGTGATCGCGGCGGTGGCCCGAGTCACGCATATCGCGCCGGCCGACCGCAACGGCGAGATCATCGGTTCGCCGATCGTCGCGCCGGGCATCATCAACTACCCGGTACGCAAGCTCGGCCTGTGCGCCGGCATCACCAGGGCGCGCTATACGACGACGACCGAGGTGTATCCCGACAGTCCGCGTGCCACCGCCGAGCAATGCAATGCCGCGCAGGCGGCGGCCGTGTGCGCGGCGATCGATTTCGCGCTGAGCCAGTAACGCGGCGGCCTCTACTGGCTGATCGTCGGCTGCGAGACGGCCTTCTGGCTCGTACTGGTCGCCGGGCTGGCGGCGCGCTACCTGCTGCGGCGCGAGCGCCTGAGCCGCGCGCTGCTGCTGTCGCTGCCGGTCGTGGACTTCCTGCTGGTCGCCTTCACCGCGGCCGATCTCAAGTCCGGCACGACGGCCACGGTGGCCCACGGGCTGGCGGCGGCCTACGTCGGCTTCACCCTGGCGTTCGGCGCCGTGATGGTGCGCTGGGCCGACCAGCGCTTTGCCCACCGGTTTGCCGGCGGTCCTGCGCCGACCCAGATACCCGATCGCGGGTGGCCTGCGGTCCGGTATGAAATCGGACTCTGGCTGCGCGGCATCGTCGCATGGATCATCGCGCTGGCCGTCCTGATCGCCCTTATTACCTTTGTGGATAATGATGCAATTACGCAACCACTGCATCAATGGTTCCGCATCGCCCTGGGCTCGGTGATTCTGTGGTTTGTTTTCGGACCGGTGTGGAGCGTGGTTTTCTTCCGCCGTACGGCGAAGTGATCTGGCGGGCTCCGAAGCGCAGCCGACCGCGGCCTTCGCACCTAGCCCTGACGTCTCGCGCCTGTTCGTGGCGAGGCCGTCGATGTAGACAAACGAGGCCGCGATCACGGCCTCGTTCGACTCAGGGCTACGCCGAACGCCGTCAATGCATATGGGCGTCGGCCGGCGCCGCCGGCGGTGCTTCCACCGCTTTCGCCGGTGTCACGACAGGCGCATCCACGAACGGCTTGATACCGAACTTCGGATAGACCTCGCTCGGGTAATAGAACACGCCTTCCTTGACGACCAGGGCGATGCGCTTGATCGCCTTGAGGTCCGTCGTCGGGTCGCCGGGGACGAGGAAGAAGTCGGCGCGCTTGCCCTTTGCTATCGAACCGGTGCGCTGCTCCTCGCCGAGGTAGCGCGCGCTGTCGAAGGTCGCGCGCTTGAGGATTTCGGGCGCGGTCATACCGGCCTTCTGGTACAGCTCCAGTTCGCGGTGATAGGTGAAGGAGCCGCCGGTATCGGTGCCGAAGACGATGAACACCCCACGCTCGTGCAGCTTCCTGACGACCGCGATGAGCTTGTCGAACGCGCCACGATAGGCCGCGTCGTCGCCGGGAGCGGACGTGTCGACCCAGGCCTTCATCGCGTCGCGACGCGTGCCGACCGGAAGATGGTCGATGTAGTCGACCGCGCCCGGCGGCACCTGGCCGTCGCGGTTGTGGGTCAACGCCTCATGGATGCCCAGCGTGGGGTCGATCGCCTTCTTGCCGTTGACCATGAGGTCGATGGTGTGCCGCACCTTGGTGCTGTCGAGATCGAGCGCCGGCAGGCGCTTGAGCGCGGTCAGGCGGAACAGCGTGCGCGTGTCTTCGCCGGCGCCGATGACCCAGCCGAGCACGAACTGGTTGATGTGGGTCAGCTCGTCGTAGCCCGCCTCGATCATCTGGTCGGCCGTGGCGAACGCGGGCACATGGCCGGAGACGCGCATGCCCAGGCGATGCGCCTCGGCGACCATCGCCGGCACCCACGCCGGCGTGATGCTGTTGTAGATCTTGATCTGCCAGAAGCCGCGCGCGCCGTACCAGCGCACGGCATCGACGGCCTTTTCCTCGCTGTCGACGACGAAGCCGTTGTTCGCGCTGAACGGGCTGCGGCCTTCGATGAAGCCCGAGCGCACGATGTGCGGGCCGGCGATCTCGCCCGCGTCGATGCGCTGGACCAGCGCGTCGAGCACGGCGTTGTCGTTGCCCATGTCACGCAGCGTCGTGACGCCGGCGAGCAGATTGAGCAGCGCGCCTTCCTGGCCGACGTGGGCGTGCATTTCGTACATGCCGGCGACCAGCGTGCCGCCGGCGCCGTCGATCGTGGTTTCGCCCGGCGTCGCGGGACTGTCCAGCGGCTCGATCGCGGCGATCTCGCGGCCGTTGACGAGCACGGTCACCGGCGCGGTCAGCGCACTCGTGGCCGGATCGAATACACGGACGTTACGGATGCGCACCGGCGTGCCGTAGCGATGCGCCGCCTCGCGCTGGATCGCGACGAAGCGCTCGGTCGACCAGTCCGCGGCGAGCTTGCGCAGACGCACTTCCTCGCCCTCGTAGCCTTCGCGCACGACGATGGATGTGGGCGACACCGTCGCGAACAGGGTGCCGTCGGCCTCGATCAGCAGCGTATCGGGCGTGGTGTCGATGCCGGAAAGCTCATACCGTGTGACCTCGCGGGCGCCGCCCTTGCCCTGCACGGTCAGCGTCGGTCCCTTTTCCAGCTTCAGCGTGCCCGCCGGCAGCGCAGGCATGCTCAGGTCCGGCTGCTTGAGCAGCGCACGCGCATAGATCTGCGCCGACCAGGGGCTGCCGCTCTGCGCGACGTAGACGGCAGGTTCCTTGGTCGAGGCCTTGCCCGGGCCGGTGGAATCCTTCCAGGTCGCGC
>JAAFHE010000011.1 GCA_013298265.1 Lysobacterales bacterium
CTCCAACCATGGCACCCGCGCCGCTATTCGCTGTGAGCTTCATGACCGTAGTCGGTTCGCTTTTTTTCCCTATATGGATTTTCCAGGGATTGGAACTGATGCATTTCACAACACTGTGCAGTCTTGGGGGAAGACTGCTCGCCACCGCCGGCATCTTCGTATTCGTGGACGGTCCCGACGATGTGCTGATCGCAGCCCTGCTGCAGTCATCCGGCACCTTCCTTTCCGGCGTGATGGCGCTGCCGATCATCTTGCGCCGTCTCCAAATCGTCTGGCCGCAGCACTGGCACGACGTGCGCGACGAGGTAGGTCTGGCCTGGAGCGAAGGCAGGAAGATGGCGCTTCCCGACTTCGCCAACCAGATGCTGACCAACTCGAGTGTCGTCGTACTCGGCTGGTTCGCCGATGCCTCGACGGTAGGTACTTACGCCGCTCTGGAGAAGCTTGTGCGCGCCGGCAGCAGCGCCTTCACCCCGGTCGCGCAGGCGCTGTTCCCGCGGGTGGCCCAGCGCCATCTGGCCGATCCGGTCGACGCCCGCGCCCTTCTCTGGCGCTGGAGTCTGCGGCTCGCCGCCGCGGCGGCTCTCGCGTCACTCGCGCTTGCCGTGCTGGCCGAACCCGTGCTTGAGCTTCTGTTCGGACCTGCCTGGTCGGCGCAGGCTGGTGCGCTGGCACTGTTTGCCCCGTCGATCTTCTTTAGTGTGGTTTCCACGGTGACGGCGCAGCTATGGCTGCTCGCGCGTGGACTTCAAGTCGCCTGGACGCAGACCATGTGGATCTGCGGCGCGCTGCGCGGGACGGCACTGGCGACAGGGCCATTGCTGGGTGGCTACGTAGGCCTTGTCGTCGCGCAGTCCATTGCGGAATGCCTCGCTGCAACCGTCTTCCTGCGCGCCGCCCGGCGCGGCGCGGGAGCATCGCCATGAAGATCTTGATCGTCGTCGCGCTGTATCCGCCCTGGAACATCGGCGGTGCCGAACTCGGCGTTCGCACGCTGGCCCTGGGCCTGACCGCACGCGGCTGGGATGTCCACATTGTTACATTGGCCCCGTCTGATGGCGGCGGGGAGCCGGCCGAAGCGCTGCAGGAGGGCGTGCGCGTACATCGCGTTCCGATGGCCAATCTCTATTGGCCGTATCGCCGCGATACGGCGCCGCCACCGGCTGCCAAGCGCGCCGCCTGGCATCTCATCGACACGTGGAACCCCCTGATGGCCGCGCGAGTGGGCCGCCTCGTTGATCGCATCAGACCCGACGCCGCAATCACACACACGCTGCAAGGTTTCTCCACCGCATTGTGGCCGGCGCTTGCCCGCCGTGGCGTTCCTGTGATGCACGTACTCAACGATTTCGCGCTGCTCTGCCCGCGCACGGTGCTGTTTCGCGACGGGCGCAACTGCGGCCACGGCAGCTTGCGCTGTCGTTCCTGTCGCTGGCTGACACGGCCGCGCTGGCGCCAGACCGTGCATTTGAGTCGGGTAGTCGGCGTCAGCCGCGCGGTGCTGCAGATTCACGAAGCCCACGGACTATTCCACGCGACACCGCGCGAAGTGATCTACAACGCATTGGCTCCCGGTGAGACGCCGCTGCCGGCGCTACCGGTGTGTGAGCCCCGGCACGAGCTGCGCTTTGGTTTTCTCGGCCGCGTGGATGAGCCCAAGGGCATCGAAACTCTGCTCGAGGCGGCGTCGCTCCTGTGCCAGCAAGGCAAGCGCTTTAGCCTGACTATCGGCGGTCGGGCCGGCTCTGACTATCTGACGACGCTGCAACAGCGCTGGCCGCTGTCAAACGTGGAATACCAGGGCTTCGTACAGCCGCAGGACTTTCTGGCCACGATCGACGTGCTGGTCTACCCGAGTCTCTCGCTCGAAGCGCTCGGCAACGCCGTCTTCGAGGCCTACGCGAAAGGCGTGCCAGTGATTGGCTCGCGGCAGGGCGGCATCCCCGAAATGATCGAGCCTGGCGTGACCGGATTCACCTTCGCCAGCGGGGACGCGGCCATGCTTGCCGAACACATGGCCATGCTGATCGACCAGCCAGGCCTGCGGGAGGCGATGGCCCGGGCCGCGCTGAATAAATCCCACGCCTTCCTGGCGCAGCGGCGCATCGACGAGTTCGAGCAGGCCATCCGTGCCATCGTGACAGACCGCTCGTCGTGATCGGGACGGTGCGCACATCGGCATCGCTCCGACGTGAGAAGTTCGTTCTCTGGGCGGCGCTCGCGTTCTTCACCGCTACCATCGTGTCGGCGCCAATGCGCTGGATCTTCGCCCAGGCCGGCCTGACTCCGCTGATCTATCTCCCGAATGCCGCGCTGCTCACGGCAACGATCTGGCATACCGTTGCCGAAGTGCCGGCAGGCGAATACTCGCTGCAACGGTTCGGCGGACTCGCCGTCATCGCCGGCGGCTTGGCGATTGGACTGGCCCTTCTGCCGCCCAAGCAGGTGGCGCTCGGCGCCTATGCGTTGCTGCCGTTCTGGTTCGGCCTCGCCTGTGGTCCGCTGCTACTGCGCGCATGGCGGGTGATCGCGCCACTTCTGTGGCCTTTCTGGCTGATTTGCCTTGGCGGCGTGATTACCAATTCACTGGTCGACTATCCCTGGGAGGGCTTCGCCTATTCGGTCGGCGACGTTGACGTGGAGGGCGCGCGCGAATGGTATGCAACGGGCGGCGGCAAGCGCATCGCCGGCCTGGCGCGCGCGTCCTTCGACGCCGGCGTGCATGTGCTGATCCTCTCGCTGCTGCTCGCGATCGAAACGCGCTCTCGTCTGGTAGCGATTGCAGTCTGGGCGCTGGGCGCCTATGCGGTCGTACTGACGACCAGCAAGGGAGTGCTGATCGTCTTCCTGGTTCTCACCCCCTACGTGGCCGCGCGACGCTGGATTCCCGAGCCGGCATTGCGCGCGTTGCCGGTCGTAATCGGCGGTATCGGCATGCTGCTGCCGCTGGCGGCGCTGCTATTCGACGTGCGCTTTGACGTACGCGACGAGGCGCTCGCCAACATCACCTTCTCATTCGTCGACCGACTGCAGAACATGTGGCCGGAAGCCTGGCTGCTGCTGCATGAGCACGGCCACATGTTGTTTGGCCGCGGCATCGGCGGCATCGGCACGGCCCAGACCTATTTCGAGCCGGGCCGATTCAATGCGGCCGACAATCTGTTCATGTACTGGTGGGTCGTGTTTGGCTGGGCCATCTTTCCGCTGTTCCTGGGGACACTGCTGCGCAGCGTGCTGCTGCGCCCGCATCACGACGCAACCGATCGCCGCGTCTACGTGCTGTGGCTGGCCGCGCTAACCTACGGCATGACTACGAATATAGTGGAAAATGCTATGTTTGCTGCTTTTTGCGGACTGGCGATCCGACATGTACTGGCCCGGCCGGCCGGGTGGCCGCCACCGCAGCCGGCGCAGGCGTAGGCGCCGCGGCGCCGGAGGACACATGGAACGACAGCTACTGGTCAATGCACGATTCATCGACCGCCCGGTGACCGGTGTGGAGCGAGTCGCGCGCGAGGCGCTCGCTGCGATGGCACGCGACCATCTGGACGCGCAGGGAGGGTGGACCTCGCCCGGCGGCGACTATTGGCGCGTGTCGCTCGTAGCGCCGCGGGTAGCCGATACGCCCTCGCCCTGGCCCAACCTGCCGCTGCTCCGACACGGGCGGCTGCGGGGACATGCCTGGGAACAATTCGAGTTGCCGCGGCTGGTTGGCCGGCACTGGCTGCTCAGTCCCTGCAATACCGGTCCGCTGCTCAAGCGCCGCCATCTTCTGTTCCTGCACGACGCCCAGCCGTTTGCCTTTCCCGGCAACTTCACCTGGAGCTTCCGCACCTGGTATCGGCTGCTGTTCCATATCGCCGGCCGGCGCGCCGCCGGACTTCTGTGCAATTCGGTGTTTACTCGGGACGAACTCGTGCGGCGGGTTGGGCTGGATGCGCACAAAATCACAACCTGCCTGCTCGGCGGCGATCACGCGCTGCGGGGCACCGAGGTCGCAACGTTGCCGCCGCTGCCCGACACGTTTCTGCTGGCCGTGTCCAGTCCAAGTCCGAACAAGAATTTCAGCGCTGTTGTCGCCGCTCTGGAAATCCTCGGCGATGCTGCGCCCGCCTGCGTCATCGTAGGGGCGCCGAATGAGCGCATTTTCGCGCAGGCCCAGCTTGACAGTAAGCGTATCGTCCGGCTCGGCTATGTCAGCGACGCGCAGCTCTTCGCCCTGTATAGCCGCGCGCTGGCCCTGGTCTATCCCTCGTTCTACGAAGGATTCGGGCTACCGCCGCTCGAGGCCATGACAAGAGGCTGCCCGGTCGTTCTGGCACGCAGCAGCGCCCTGCCCGAAATCGGCGGCGATGCGGCGGAGTACTGCGACCCCGCCGACCCGGCTTCTGTCGCCGAGGCCATCGCGAGGGTCTGTACCTCGCCGCACCACCGCAACGTATTGCGTGAACGCGGCCATGCCCGGGCCAGCGAACTTACCTGGTCGCACACGGCCCGCAGCATGCTCGACGCGCTGGCGCGGACGGCGGGCGGCTCCCCACACACCGATCCATGAGCAAGGAGTCGTCCATGCGTGTTGCTCTCGTCCATGACTGGCTCGTGATCTACGGCGGCGCGGAGCGCGTGCTGGAACAGCTGATCAACCTGTTTCCGTCTGCCGATATCTTCAGCCTTATCGATTTCGTCCCGGACGCCCAACGCGGCTTTCTGGGGGGACGTCGGCCACATACCAGCGCCATGCAGCGGATACCCGGCGTGGCGAAGCACTACCGCAAGCTGTTGCCACTGATGCCTTATCACATCGAGCAGTTCGACCTGTCGGCCTACGATCTCGTGATTTCGAGCAGCTATTGTGTGGCCAAGGGTGCGCTGACCGGCCCGAATCAGGTGCACCTGTGCTACTGCCACTCGCCAATGCGCTACGCGTGGGACCACTACCACGAGTATCTGCGCGAGACGGGACTCGTCCGCGGTCCGGCCGCCTGGTTTGCACGTTGGCAGCTGCACCGCATCCGCACCTGGGACGTGCGTTCGGCCAATACGGTCGATCATTTCGTGGCGAACTCACGCTTCGTGCAGGCGCGCATCCGCAAGTTTTACCGCCGCGACTCGGTCGTCGTGCCGCCGCCGGTGGATACCGGGCTGTTCGATCTCGAACCGGACAAGGACGACTACTACGTCGCGGCGGGCCGGTTCGTGCCGTTCAAGCGCCTCGATCTGGTTGCTGAGGCGTTTCGGCGCATGCCTTCACGACGCCTTGTGCTGGTCGGCGACGGCCCCGAAATGTCGCGCATCCGTGCCTGCGCAGGTCCCAATGTGGAATTTACCGGCTTTCTTTCGCCCGAAGGGGTGCGCGAGAAGCTACGCCGCGCAAAGGCCTTCGTGTTCCCGTCCGAGGAGGATTTCGGCATTGTGCCGGTCGAGGCCCAGGCATGTGGCACGCCCGTGATCGCCTACGCCTCGGGCGGTGCGCTGGAGACCGTCATCGGGCTGGACGACGGCTCCGGTCATGCGCCGACCGGCCTGTTCTTCAACGAGCAATCCGCCGACAGCATCATCGCGGCGGTGGAGCGGTTCGAAGCACAGTCGGCTTGCTTCGACGCGACGGCCATCCGGCAACAGGCCGAACGGTTCTCGCCGGCCGTGTTCCGCGCCGCATTCGCCAGCGAGGTCGAGCACGCCCTGGCAGCGCTGCGCCGCTGACTCATCCGGCAGAGGCCGGCTCCGCGCGAAACTTGACGAGCAACTGCGCCTGTCGCCGGTCGCGGTCGGCGAAATAGTGCACCCGGTCGAAACAGTGCTCGATCACGTACAAACCATATCCGCCCTCGCTATAGTCGGGCGGCAGCTCGGCTGGACGCTCCGGCCGGAACGGCACACCGCGGTAGACCAGCTCACAGGTCAGCATCTCGTCATTCCAGGCAATGGTCAGTGCAGCGCCCAGCGTTGGCTCGATCTCGCCGTGACGGAAGGCGTTGGTCACGGCCTCAACCACACCGGCCTCGACTGCAACGCGCCACGATTCGCTGGCCTCTCCGGCCGCCTGGTCAAGCACGGCAGCAATACGCTGACGCAACAGCGTCAATTGATCCACCGCGTCAAAGATCTGTAGCGTCTGCGCCACTGGGCCAACAGCGGGCGCCCATTCCAGCAGCAGCAGCGAACGATCATCGGCTGCATATGCATCGCTGGCGGCCACGATCGCGTCGGCGAGGTCTCCGGCCATGCCGGGTGCGGTGCCTTCGATCAGGGCAAGCAGGCCCTCAAGGCCTCCCTGCTCGGGCGTCTCGAAGGCATCGACGATCCCGTCAGACACGAGCAGCAGGCGGTCGCCACGCATAAGCACCAGCTCGCACGCCACATACCCGTCATCGCGCAGCACGCCCAACGGAAGGTTCTTGCCATTGAGCAGCAACGCACTCGAAGCGCCGGCGCGTTGGAGAACCGCTTTGGTATGTCCGCAGTCGACGAACCGGAACGTGCCGCTATACAGGCCTATTCGCCAGTATTGCAGCGTGATCAACCCCTCCAGCTGCTCAAGCACCGGCTGTAGTTCGCGCGACAGCCGGCAGCAGATGTCTTCTATCGACAACTCCGCACGAGCTTCGATCAGCAGCCGCATCAGGGTCGCCTTCAGTCCCGCGCCCAGCATGGCGGCAGACAGCCCCTTGCCCATCGCGTCGCCAACGACAATATCCAGCGCGCCGTCGCTGCTGGCAAACCCGTCGACGAAATCACCGTTGACGCTGTGCACGGGATTCACTCGCTGGGTGCAGCGCAGTGCCCCCCATTGCGCCGGCAGCGACTGATACAGAATGTGCTGTTGTACATGTGCGCCAATGCGCTGCTCATAGTCGCGCAGCGTGCGCAGGCGCGCCTGCTGTTCGGCGATCTCCGCTTGCGCAGCGCGCAGCGCTTCGCGATCACGGATCTGCACGGACACCTTCTGTATCATCTGGCGCAACAGCACGCGTTGCGCGGGCTTGATGAGCACGTGGTCGACGCCCAGTTCGATGGCATGTACCAGCGCGTCCTGGTCGCCGAAAGCGGTAATCAGAATGATGGGGAAATCGACGGACCAAGCCCGTACGCGCTCAGCCAGATCCAGGCCCGTTTCCCGCCCCTCGAAACGCAGGTCGGTCACCAGTACGTTGACCTGTCGTGATTCGATCAGCGGCCAGGCATCTTCGGGACGCTCCACCACGAATAGCGCCTGCGCATGCGGCTGCAACCAGCGCTGCAGCATCAGACGGCTGACAGGGTCGTCTTCCGCCACGGCGATAAACAGCGGGCTGCCGCCAGCATTGTCGAAAATGCTCATCACACCTGCTCCGCGCGCTGCCGGCGCCAGGGGCCGCCGGACGGGACGACTATAGCAACTCACACATTGTGAATCTGCGCGCGTAATAGACTGGGCAACGCCACATCAGCCGCCGGATTTTCCAACGCTAGCCAGAGCAGGGCGACAACGCATGGCCGACCGACAAACCATTCTCCTGCGCATGCGCTCGGTGATCCTGCTGTCGCTGATGACCTGCACGTCGGTCGTCCTTGTCCTCAGCGGCGTCGTGTTTGTCCGTGGGGAGTCGGCACGCCAAGCGGTGATGCACCGCAGCCTGCTCGATTCCTCTGCCCGTCGCATCGCGCTTTCCGTCGATCAGTTTCTCTCACTGCATTCCGCCGCCCTCACCCTGGTCGCCGAATCATTGAACCGCGGCGACTGCACCTCTCCCCTATGCCACGCGCAGAAGATTGCTGACCTGCAGCGCTGCTTTCCGGCATTCCAGGCAGTATCGGAAAACGATGCCGCGGCGACAGGCAAGTTATACTTTGTCGCACTCCCACTTCCCGGCGCCGCTACCGACACGCTGCCAGTGCAGGTTTCCGTGGCGCGCACGTCGGCGGATGACCAGTCGCGCGGGTCTCTCGTCGGAATACTGCGCGTGCCGCTGCCGCATCTGTTTTCTGTGTCGTCGGACAACCCTGAGCGGACCGGCGGCAATCTGCTGTTGATCGATCGAGCCGGCGCCGTGCTGTTTTCGTCGGCCGGCACTTCCATTTCAACCTTGCCCGCGCCCGCCGCACTACTCGCGGCAATACGGGACGGCACCGGCGAAGTTCAGCTGAATGATCAGGCGCTGCTGATACAGACCGGCGCGGTGGCCGCAGCAGACTGGCGCGTAGTCGTGATGGTGCCGCGGGAGCGTAGTGTGCCCGGCCTCACTACGCTGGTCAGCCACGCGGGACTCGCACTGCTGATCGCGTTGCTGATCGCCGTCCCGGCAAGCCTGTGGATTTCACGCGTGGTGCTGCGCATGCTCGATGGCCTCGCGCACACGATGCGCCGCCCTGATCCGAACCGGCTTGACGAGCCCCCCATTGGCGAGGGTTTGGCACGCCCGAGCCGCGGCGAAGCGGACGAGTCCGCGGCAGCAACGCAGCCGATCTGCGATCAGACGGTGACCGAGGTGGACATGCAGCACCTCGCGCATGCCGGTCCTGACGGCGCCCATCGCGAACTCGCCGCGCGGGCGCGGCAGCGCGAGGCAGAGGTCGACGAGCAAACGGCTGATCTCAAGAACGCGCTGAATTTTGCCAATGAAGCCATACGCGCCCGCGACACATTGCTGGCCAATACGAGCCATGAAATCCGCACGCCGCTTTACGGGATCATCGGCGGCATCGAGCTGTTGAGGCCGAACCTCACCGATGCGGAGGATCTGAATAACCTCAACGCGATCATGCAGTCCGCCGAGAGCCTGACTCAGCTGATCAACGATCTGCTCGACTTCAGCCGGATCAATGCCGGCGCACTCCAGCTCGCCCCTCAGCCGTTTTCGGTGAGCGAACTCGCGCGCGAGGTCGTCGCCAGCGTGCAGCCGCTGTCCGCCAAGCGCGGCATCGGCATCCGCCTGACGGACGAACTCACCACGGGCATCCGCCGCGGCGACGCGCTGCGCGTGCGCCAGATTCTGTTCAACCTGCTTGGCAATGCCGTGAAGTTCACGGAGAAAGGCGAAGTGAGGCTATCCCTGCAGGACGACGGCACCGGCATCCGCATTGTCATAGCGGATACCGGCGTCGGCATCGCGATCGAGGATCTGCAACGTATCTTCAAGCCATTTGAGCAGGCTGACCTTTCGATGCGGCGACGCTTCCAGGGCACCGGCCTGGGGCTTGCCATTGTCGACGGGCTGGTGTCCGCCATGGGCGGCAGCATCGCGATTGCCTCGCAGTTGGGCAAGGGCACAACCTTCACGCTCAGCTTGCCGCTGCCGCCAAGTGCGGCCCTGAATCGCGATGACGACCAGGCGCCGGCGCCGATGGGTAGTTTCGCGGGCCTTCGCGTGCTGGTCGTCGACGATGTCGAGATCAATCGCACGCTCCTCAGTGCCCAGCTCAAGCGACTCGGTGCCGAGGCGATTTGCGCCGAGGACGGCTATGCCGCGCTTACCCTGCTGTCCCGCGAGACCGTCGACCTGGTGTTGCTGGATTTGCAGATGCCCGGTATCGACGGCCTGGAAACCGCTGGCCGCATGCGCGCATTGCCGAATGGTCGCTGCGTACGAATCGTCGCGGTCACCGCGAACGTTCAGCCCGGCGAACGGGAAAACTGCCTTGCCGCGAGCATGGACGACTACGCGACCAAGCCGCTGCGCATGGCCGGACTGCGGCAGCTCCTGGCCGACACGATGGCGTATGCCGGACGGGATCTGCGCGGCCAGGCCGAGATCTGACTGCGCTCTGCGGCCGGTCCGGTCCATGGCGCAACCGTGTGCGGAGCTTTCGGCGTCGCGGGATGCATTCACCGTGGCCGAAGCGGCTGCGCGAACAGGCCCAGGACCAGCGGGCGCTCAGGTCAAAGCACCCACGACGCGCAGAGGGATGGTGCAGCACGAAAAGCGAGCTGCCTGCTGATCCCTCTGCGCGCCGTCAGGCGTTCATTACGGCTCGAACCCGTTCTTGAACAGGATGTCCGATGGCGTAAAGCTGCCGGTGATGGCCTGGTTGGTCAGCGGCGAGTACGCGAGCACGATGGCGAGGTAGGTGCCTGGTGCCGGCGGATTCGGGATGTTGCAGGTTTCGTTCGCGTTCGCACCGGCCGACTCGCAGATCGTCTCGTCGTTGAGCTTGATGGTCAGGTCGGCATCTTCGCTGCCCGGCCCGGTCGTGACGAAGCTCAGGTTGGTCGCGCCCGGCGGCACGACGAGCGAATAGCGCAGTTCGTCGTTCTGCGCGGCGCTCAGACCAGACACAGTAACCCCGTTGACCAGCGGCGTCGGCGGAGCGAACAGGCGCACGACGCGCGAGAAGCTGCTGCTCGCGGCGTCGTCATCAGTGACCGTCAGCACGGCGGTGAAGGAGCCGTAGGTTGCGTAGGTGTGACTGGAGTCGGCCGTCGTCACCGCGGGACTGCCGTCGCCGAAATTCCAGCTATACGAGGCAATGCTGCCGTCGAAGTCGATCGACGACTCGTCGAAGGTGGCGGTGCGGTCGTTGACGGTGTAGACGAAATCCGGCGTCGGCGGTGCGTTGGCGCTGGGGCCGAGCACGACGCGCCAGGCGCCGCGGCTGTAGGTGCCGGCGGTCAGCACATGCGGCACATCGTCGATTTCGAGATCGCTGACGACGACGCCGAGCGGCAGGCCGGCCGAGTACGCACTGAAGTTGTCGCCGCCATCGGTACTTTCGTATACGCCGATATCGGTCGCGACGAAGATGCGGTTGGTATTGAGCGGATCGACGGCGACGCTGTTCGCCGGCACGTTCGGCAGGCCCGCGCCAGCCGCTGTCCAGGTCGTGCCACCCGTGGTCGAGCGATAGAAGCGCGAGGCGCCGAAGCCCGCACGCGTGATGAACACGCGCTGCGCATTGGTCGGATCCATCGCGACATCGGAGACGTTGCCGCCGGGATAGTCGCCGGTGACGTTGGTGAACGTCGGCGTCGGAATCGAGGCATCGGGACTGAAGTAGATGCGACCGCCCGAGGTGCCGACGTAGGTCGGCATCAGCACACCGATCAGCTGCGGCGTGACCACCGACGCGGCGCTGCCCATGTTCGGCGATACCGCCGTCCAGGTGCTGCCGTTGGTCGTCGTGCGGTACAGCGTGTTGGACGAGGCAAACAGCAGGTTGCCGGCAGTAGCCATCGGCGTGACCCAGGGAAAGGTCGACGAAGCCGTCATGCCGGTAGTCGGCATGAGTTCGTAGCTGCCGAGGCTACCGCTCGCGTTCGAGCGCACGATGCTCGGCAGGTTGCCGCTCGGATAGCTGGTCTGGAACACGCGCGAGGGCGTGCTCGGGTCGACCGCATTCATGAATCCGTCGCCGCTGGCGAAGGTCAGGCCCCACTGCAGGCTGGTGCGGCGACCCGACGAACCGTTGTCCTGCGCGCCGCCGAAGACGATGTTGGCGTCGTTCGGATGTACCGCGATGTCGTAGAACTGCGTGACATTGAGGTTGGAATTCATGTTGACGTACGACAGGCCGCCGTTGTCAGTACGCCACAGGCCGCCGTCGGTGCCGACCCAGAAGCGATTCGGATTGGTCGGCGAATAGCGCACGACATGCGTGTCCTGATGCA
Organism: Lysobacterales bacterium; assembly: GCA_013298265.1. Classification (GTDB taxonomy): domain Bacteria; phylum Pseudomonadota; class Gammaproteobacteria; order Xanthomonadales; family Rhodanobacteraceae; genus Tahibacter. Next base: position 11,585 of record JAAFHE010000011.1, read on the forward strand.
CTTTCTGTGACGTGCCCCAGGTGCTGGTCATTGCCGTGAGCGCCGTGCCGCCATTGGTCGAGCGGTGGTGACGGATCGTGCCGAGCAGGATCGTCGACGGATCGGTCGGATGCACGGCGACGGTAAGGTTGTAGCCGCACTGTCCCTCGCAGGCCGCCGCGTTGGTCTGGCTCCAGTTCGTGCCGCCGTCGGTGGTGCGATAGAGGCGTGATCCGATCAGCGCGTACAGCGTGTTGCTGTCGCTCGGCGACATGGCCAGGCGCATGCGCGAACCTGCCGGGTTCAGTCCGGTGCTGACGCTGGTCCAGTTCACGCCGCCGTCGGTGGACTTGGACACGCCCGTGTTGATGAGGCCAGCGTAGACCGTGCTGGTGCCCGGCACGAACACGATGTCCTCGACATTGGTGCTGAGTACGCGCGCCCAGGTCAGGCCTCCGTCGGCGCTGCGGAACACGCCGGCGCCGCTCAACGCGCCGGTCGGGCCGCAGGCACCGGCACCGCCGGCGAGAATGACATTGCTGTCGGTCGGCTGCACCGCAACCGCGTTGACGATGGACAGCGGCATCTGGGTCCCGGTGCCGCCATTGCGGGCAGACCAGCTCGCGCCGGCATTCTCGGAAAGGAATACGCCCTGGCCGAAATAGCCAGCACAGCCGCCGCCGTTCTTGTCGCCGGTACCGACCCAGACGCGATTCGAATTATTCGGATCCAGTGTCACCGCGCCGATCGGCAGCGTGCCGACCTGATCGAAGACCGGCGTCCAGCTCGCACCGGCATCGGTGGTTTTCCACACGCCGCCCGCGGCGCTGCCGACATAGACCGTGTCATCGTTGCCCGGCACCGGGGTCACCGCGTTGAGACGACCGGAAACTTTGCCCATGATCCAGTCGGTCATGCTCATCGATGACGGACCGACCGGAGCCCAGGTTTCGCCGCTGAGCTCCTGTGCCGGATCCTTGCTGCGGCGCTGCTGCCGGAGCGCCTCGACCGACGCGGCACGCTGCAACGATGCATCGGGAGTCGTACGCAGGGCGCGCGTGCGCTCGAACCAGAGCTGGCGCTGTTCGATCTGCCACGACTCCTCGCGGCCCTCGCCGTTCTCCCTGAGGCCTCCGATCTGCCCGGCCTCGTCGGGTGAGGCAAGGGCCGCGCCGGTGGGCAGCACCAGGAAACCCGCGAGCGCGCTCCACGCGCGCCAGCCGTGTATCGACTTGACCATCTCACTCTCCCGAGGAAGCATCAGGACCGCAGGACGCGGAACCGCAGACCGGCGATCGTAAGGCGGATCGGTGCTGGTCAGATAGACCGAAAGTCACGGAACCGCGGACGGAAAGTTCGATCGGACCTGAGTACGGTTGCGGCGGCGGTTGGTGCGCGGCCGCCGGGTCAACCGTTGCGGGCGAAATGACGAAAAGGCATGAGAAGCGAGTGAACGTGTAACGATCTTCGCACCCACTCGTTTCTCGCTTCTCTCACTGCTTTCCTGACGACGCGCCGCGCCCCAACGGCCAGTGTGCCGCGCCGATGCCGAGCAGCAGCAACAGTCCCCAGCCGTTGACCACGCGCGGCAGCGAGGGCAGCGTCGCGAGCAACCCCGCGAGCCAGCCGGCCCCCTCCAGCACCAGGCCGGCGACCCCCAGCGCGAACAGCACCAGCAGCAGCACGACGATCCAGCGCTGTGGCCAGCGCGCGTCGAGCAGGGCCGCACGCTCGGCGCGCCGCGCCACGCGGCGCGCGAAGCCATCAGGCAGGCCTAGGGGCAGCGGCTCGCGCAACGCGCGCGCGACCAGGCGGTACGAGGCGGGCACGTTCTCCGCATCGGCGCGGCCGCCCTCGATGTCGATAGCACGCTGTTGTAGCGTCCATTCGCGTTCCTGTTCCGGCGACAGCGGCGGCAAGGTCGTCATGCGGACACTCCGAAGCGGTTCTGCAGCAGTTCGCGCAGGCGCAGGCGGCTGCGGAACAGATGGCTCTTGATGGTACCGGCCGGCAGTCCGCAGATCTGTGCGATCTCGGGGATGGCCAGTTCGTCCAGGTGATACAGCGTGAGCAAGGTGCGCTGCACAGCCGGCAGCGCGTCGATCGCTGCATGCAGCCGTTCGCGCAGTTGCGCGTCGGCCCAGGCCGCCTCCAGATCGAAGCCGTCGCTCTCCTGCAGCAAAGCCAGATCGGTTGCCTCGCCCGTGTCGGATTCGAGCAGCGGCACCTGCTTTTTCTCGAGATGACGCAGGCCTACCGCATACGCGATCCGACCTATCCAGGATTTCAGCGCGCTCTCGTAGCGGTACTGGTGCAGGTACTGATGCACGCGCAGAAAAGTTTCCTGGCACAGCTCGCGCGTGTCCTCCGGATGGCGGACCAGACGCTGGAGGATGTGCCAGCACAGTCCCTGATGCTCGGCGACCAGGCGCTCGAACGCGCCCGCGCGCCGCGCCAGCACGGCCTCGACCAGGACGCGGTCGGCATTCATGATCGGGGACATTCCATCCGTTGCAAGATACGGAATCCGAGCGGGCGGTTGCAGCCTTCGCGGTGGATCGGCGTCAGCGCCATGAAATTCCTTGCAACCGCCCGGCACCGGCGCGTATCCCTTAGCCCGACCGGCCCTGCGGCCGACGCATCGCGGAGTACCCATGGACCACCGAGTGCTGGTGCCGATCGCCCTGTTCGGCAGCGTCATCTACGTGATCAAGCTGCTGATCGACGCGCGCATGCGCATCCTGTTGCTGCGCGCCGGCGATCCGGAGGAGTTGCGCTCGCTGCTGCAGGCCGAAGCCATCCAGCGCCGCCACGCCTCGCTGCGGTCGGGCATCACCCTGGGCATGCTCGCGCTGGGCTTCGCGCTGATCCAGCTACTGGGCTGGAACGACATCACCCCGGGCGCGATCGCGGTGCTGGCCGCAGCCGCAAGTCTCGGCAACCTCGGCTACTACGCGCTGACCCGGCGCGACAGCCAGGCGCCCGGCGAGACCCGCTGAACGCGGCCGCCGCGCTTGCGGCGACTGCGGGTGCGTGTTGAGCTACAGCGCATTCTCGGCGCACCGGAGAAACCATCATGGCCAACGACATTCCGTCCGCTGTGCGGGAAATCTGCCTGTCGTTTCCCGAGGCCGAGGAATACCTGTCGCACGGCGCGCCGAATTTCCGCGTGCGCGGCCGGCCGTTCGCCAGCTATCTCGTCAACCACCATGGCGACGGGCGCATCGCGCTGTGGCTGGGCTCGCCGGCGGGTGCGCAGGAACACCATGTCGGCCACGAACCGGCGTATTTCTTCATCCCGCCCTACGTCGGCAAGTCCGGCTGGCTCGGTGTACATCTGGACAAAGGACTTGACTGGAAACGTATAGTCGGCCTCGTGCGCGAGGCCTACGAACGCGTCGCGCCACCGCCTCTGATCAAACAGATCGGCAAGCCTCCCGTCATCGTGCCGCCGGAGCGGGCGCCCAGTGCCGAGGAACGCGATCCGCTGAGCGCACCGGCCCTGCAGAAACTGATCCGGCCGCTGCGCGAATTCTGCCTGTCGCTGCCCGAAGTCACCGAAGACCCGCGCTTCGGCGCGCCGTCCTGGCAGGCGGGCAAGCGCACGTTCGCAAACGCGTACCGCTACGACGAAAACCTCACGTTCGGCTTCTGGGTCGGCGTCGAGCAGCAAGGCCTCTATACGGTCGACCAGCGCTATTCGATTCCGCCCTACATGGGCCACAACGGCTGGATCGCGCTGAAGGTCGGCGCGAAGCCGAACGCGAAAGAGATCCGCAGCCTGGCGCTGCACAGCTACCGGCATTTCGCGCTCAAGCGCATGCTCGCGAAACTCGACGCCACACCGCCCGCCTGAACGCACAAGCCGGGTTCGCCGCCGAAGTGGCGAACCCGGACCGTCAACTACAGCGATCCCGGCGCATCACAGCCGGCGATGTTCGCCGAGAAATACCCGTTCGCGCGCACGCGGAAGCCCGGCCCCATCACGACGCGCGTCTGCGCCTGCAGCGCTTCCCCGGCGCCGGACAGAACCTCATGGTTCGGGCCGGTCGTGATGACGTTGGCCTGCAGATGCCGCACGCTGCCCGCACCCAGCACGATGCCCGGCGCACTCGACGGATCGCAGTCGGCCGGACAGTTGGCCGCGACGATACCCTCGGTGCTGCCGAGCCAGATGCCATTGCTGCCACCGAGGCAGAACGCCGGTACGCGGTTCTGCCGGTTGTAGTCGCTGGTCGTCGCGTCGCCGTCCTCGACAAGAAAGCCGGTGCTGCCGATCGAGGCTATGCCGTTGTGCGGCCGTGCCACCTCGAAATGCAGGTGATTGCCGCCGGCGAATCCGATCCGGCCTTCCTGGCCGAGCACGGTCCCGCCCTGGATGAAATCGCCGACCTGATGGCCGCGGCCGGTCACGCTGTTGGTCGGAAAGTGGGTGTACTTGGTCCACTCGCCATTGGCATGTTCCATCCAGACGTAGTTGTTGCGGCAGCCGCCGCTGCAGGCCGCATTGTCCTGACCGCAGCAGACCGTGGTCGGCAATGCGCCACAGCTACTGGTGTTGGTCGGGCACCACAGCGTGTTGTC